>CAZATW010000016.1:0-43106 GCA_964488185.1 uncultured Coprococcus sp.
CCTATCAGCGTCTAAACGGACAGGATATCATCACTCCGCCAAAGACAAAGAAAAGCAAGCGCAGGGTTCCTATCCCCGACTTCCTGTGTCAGGAACTCCAAAGCTATATGAATACCAGATATATGCTTGACCCCAACGAAAGACTGTTTCCGGCTACCAAGCACTTTTTATCTCACGAAATGGACAGAGGCTGCAAGAAAACCGGTGTGAAGCGTATCAGAATTCATGACATCCGCCATTCTCACGCCAGTTTACTTATCAATCAGGGCTGCGATGCACTTATCCTCGCCGACAGACTCGGACACGAAAAGGTATCCACAACGCTGAATACCTACTCCCACCTGTTTCCACATAAACAGCAGGAGCTTGTCAGCAATCTGGAACAACTTGGTGCAGGTACACAAAATACACCATCACCGGAGCCTCCTACGAGAAATCTTCTGCTTGAGACAATGGGTATTTCATATGATATGGATGAACCACTAACAAATACCGTAGGTGCAACAGCAACACCACAGCTTCCATATGGACCAATGCCAAAAGAAAAGACATCGGGAAATGTGATTCCGATGCCTCAGCGAAAAGTAATTTAGTTTCATCAAATGTGCAGCTTCGTCTGCACGATACATAAGCCTATAATTTGCTATCAAAAGTCATGCGAAACAGAGTAGTTGCAATTAGTAGCAATTTAGTAGCAGAGCAAAAAGAAAAGCCTCGGAACGCCCTGTTTTAGGGCATCCCAAGACTTACAGCTACTATTCTAACTCTTTAATAACTGGTTCATTATATCAATAATATTAACAGTTTGAGTACCATACATATTTACATCATTCTCAAACTTAATTCTATAGTTTAAATGTCCCCAGTGGGTTTGAGTACCATACATATTTACATCATTCTCAAACCCCGGTCAGTGCCTTTTCAACCGCAAAGTCGTTTGAGTACCATACATATTTACATCATTCTCAAACGACGAGCAGCAGGCGAACGTAGTAAACAGCGTTTGAGTACCATACATATTTACATCATTCTCAAACGAGAAGAAAGCCGTGATTTTGAAATATCAGTTTGAGTACCATACATATTTACATCATTCTCAAACTATTATGTCAAGAATTTCAAGATTAGGGCTGTTTGAGTACCATACATATTTACATCATTCTCAAACGGAAAGCAAAAGCGAAAATCTGCTGAAAAGTTTGAGTACCATACATATTTACATCATTCTCAAACCTAAAAGGCACATCAATCCCGTACACGTCAGTTTGAGTACCATACATATTTACATCATTCTCAAACGTCCCGTCCTCGTTGATCACAATGGGATCTGTTTGAGTACCATACATATTTACATCATTCTCAAACTGCCAGCAGCGGTACCCCTTTAAGATTATAGTTTGAGTACCATACATATTTACATCATTCTCAAACTCAATCTGATTCGTTTCACGATTGTAAATGGTTTGAGTACCATACATATTTACATCATTCTCAAACCAAACTGGAAACTATCATTAGTTGGAAATGGTTTGAGTACCATACATATTTACATCATTCTCAAACCAATGCTAATTAACGAACTTGAAGGTGGCAGTTTGAGTACCATACATATTTACATCATTCTCAAACAAAACAAGACCTTCACAAGAATTGCAGGTGGTTTGAGTACCATACATATTTACATCATTCTCAAACTTTGTAGCAGCTTTAATTTCGTCATTTATGGTTTGAGTACCATACATATTTACATCATTCTCAAACATAAGTCGGATAAACCAAGAGGTATTGCAGGTTTGAGTACCATACATATTTACATCATTCTCAAACCATTCATTATATCTTATAAGAGGATTGATTGTTTGAGTACCATACATATTTACATCATTCTCAAACCTCAAATTCAAAAATGACATGCCATCATACGCATAAATACAAGGTTACTCAAACATACTGTCTGTTATATTTCACAATAATCTTTATCTATTATATATCTTTTCATATCAGGAATACAATCCCTTTCTGTTCCTTCAATTAACAAAATATATACGCTATGATAAGATAATTCATACATCAGCTTTTTAAGCTCATCCATTGATAAATATGTTCTAAGGTTTACGAACACAAAAATTGTTGCTCCAAGCAACAGATTGGATATTTTTACATAATTTACAATATTTTCGAGCAAACTATCCGAAAAAGTATATATTTTTACACCAACCGCTTTAAATAATGCATTTACATCTATCTCATCTTCTACATCAAGCATAATATCATCATCAAAATCCAAATTAGCAATATACTCTTTGATTTGTGATGTAATATTTTGTGTGTTCATATAATTATTTTCATTATATGACTCCTTACATAACTTAGTATATAATTTATTAATAAAACTCCTTTGATTTACATCAAGTGACAGAGGTTCAAGAATCACCTGCACACTTTTATTTAATGATGCAACTTTGTCATCATCAGAAATAATAAAATTACAATCATCCCCATTTTCGCCATCTCTCAATTCGCATATATATTGGTAAAATAATTTTTCAGACTCAATAATTAATTCTGTGCCATTCAAAGAGTCTAATTCTAATTGCATATCCATATCCTTATGAACCATCTTCATAAAATAATCAACCTCTCATCACTATCTAATACATCACTTTTTATATCTCCGATGATCAAATCCATTTTTGCATACTGCTTCTCGGTTACAGTAAGTAATTGTACCAATCCCTCCGGAGGACTATTTTTATGTACATTATCTACAATAGAATTAGCTACTGTACCATTAAGCGCTAATTTACAATACACAGATTCCTGCAACATCATAAATCCATTTTTTATTAAAAACTTTCGAAACTTTACATACTCTCGTCTTTGAGAGCTTGAAACTACCGGTAAATCAAAAAATACAATTATCCTCATAAATCTATAACTCAATACTATAAAACCTTATCAGCGAACTATCATTGTCATTCAGTGCATCAAATACACTCTTACAATATATTTTAATGGCATTATTAACATATTGTATTCTATTATCTATATAGACCTCTTGATTTAAAATATCAACAAGCTCCATCTTCTCTTCATGGTCAAATTCTGATAAATTCATTTCAATAACTTTTTTATCTATCAGAATTCTAAAAGGCTCCATCAAGTCAGATGCTAAATTAAATTGGTTAAACATATTATCATGGAATAAACCGATTTGTGTTATATATCCATTGGCAACTACCTCTCTGGTAAATGTCGACAGTATTATTGAATAACCATAATTTAATGCAGCATTAATATTGCTGTCTGCTGTTCTTGTAAAATCAAGACCAAATAGTGCATTAAAATATACCTTTGCAGCATGTCCTTCTCTGTTAGTGGCATCATTCCATTCAATTTCTTTTATATATGTATCTAATAGCTTTGCTTCTTCCTTTCCTAATATTTCTAATAACAGCTTCTGTTTACGTATTTTTTCTGATACGATTTCCGTCCACACTCCTTGCTTGATATTGTCATTCCATTGAATTTGTTTACGAATCTTATTACTGGTATCATGGCTTCCATAATAACCTACAAGCTCAGAGGATGGGTTTCTTTTTTCATCACAAAATATAACTTTTATTTTTTTCTTAACGAACTCAGCCATAAGGCTGGTGGTAATGGATACTGATGTCGATTCAACAATTACTATTGATATCTCACCTATATGTATTTTGGTTGTTTTCTCTTCTCCTCTTACCACCATAAAGCCTAATTGATAATCAAGCTTAGCCCTATGGGAAATGACTACTACTCTCCAGCTCATAACTCTCCTAAATTGATTTCCTTTTCAAATACACCTGTAATAGACTGGTTAATAATCGAAATATTATTTAACTTGGTAATATTATTATTTAATACTAATATTCCTGCACTACCCGGGCCATCTATTAATTTTAAATTAGCAGCTCCGCTTTGGCATTGAAACATATGTAATATTTCATATAATACCGTGCATTTATCCTCTAAACAAAGTCCAACAAATTTATCTCTTTTCTCTGTCAATGTTTTTATCTGTGAAGATAACCTTTTCCCATAAACAGAATTTATTATTTTATCAAGAAATGTATCATATAAATTAAGTAAATCCTCTGTAACAATACAATCCTTTTCTGTTATGGTAAAAGAGCTATTTTCTTTTTTCCTGTTAACAAATTTTATAACCTTTTTCAAAATAATCTGCACATTATAATCGAGCAAAAGCTGATTTGCACATTTGAATAGTAACTGATTTCCTGTTCTTCCAGAAAGCCACATATAAAAACCATCTACATTAAACAATGTATCAATTTTTATTTTGGATATTAAAATTTTAGGTTCTTTTAGTCCATGTGTATTAACTAGATATTCTAATGCTTTTTCTTGACTACCTTCAATAGCATCCGCCAAATATAGTGGCACATATTCTATTGTTTTCATTGTATTGCCCTTTTTATCTTTAGATGAAACAAGCATAAAATAGGCACCTGTAGCTTTATTATATCCCCCATAATTATCTATATTCTGTAATCTCTCATCATTACCTTTAAAAGGCACCTGTCCTTTACCTTTTTTCATAGGCATCTGGTCAAACAGTCCACCTTTCACCTGATAACTCCTTCTCGTAACAAGAATATTATTTTTATTCATTACACTCTTTACAACTGAAATAGTGCCACTCTTGCCAGCTTTCCATGCCACATTATCTCCTCTAATAACATCAAACATAAATAACTTTTGCAGGTTATAACTTCTGCCTGGATGTTCTTTTATATACCACATAGCATTTTGCGTAAATTTGGTATTATATACATTTCCCACTACTACATTCAGATAGGCATCCTTTGCATGATGCAAATCATTCATTTCACGCACTTTTATTAAGTCAAAATCCTGTCTGAATTTAGACGCAATTTTAGCCTTAACATATACCACTTCCGTATCGGCAAATATCTGTTTCAATACAGAAGCGACTGCTTTTGTACTTTGTCTCGTCTCAACAAGCTGCCTTTGAATAAATCCTGCCAACTCATTTTGCTCAAACTCTGTCGCTCTGGTTAACCTCTTATATTTTTCTTTCGATATAAAACCTCCATTTAAGAGAGAATTCCAAAAAGGTTTCATCGTATCTCTTATATCCTTATTTAGCGGATATACATCGGTTTTATTTGCATTTATTTCCCTTTTTACTAAAACTCTATTATCAAGACTATCATCCATTACCTTCGACTGTGGGTATATATGATCTATATCGTATTTCTGGTTATCCCACAAATCTTCAAGCTTAATACGCTCTCCTGAATACATACATCTACCCTTTTGTATATAGTAAAGGTATAGCTTATCTCCCCTTAATGTATGCTCCTCTGCGCTATCCAATTTGTCTACCAGTTCAGAAATCCATTCGCCCTCTTCGCTCTTACATATTTTATACAAATCAAGTAATTGACGTTTTCTGGAGATAGTCCGTATACTTTCCTGCTTCTCTCTTGCCATTTCCACAAATATTTTTGCAGGAGGATTACCCATAATTTTGCAAATTTCTTTTATTATCTGTAATGTCTGCCATATTTGGCGTTTTACTGCCGGAGAAACATATAAATTATCTACAATATCATACGTTATCTCTGAAATTTCGTCTTTTCCATTTTCTTCATCAATAGCAACATAAAATAGATATTTGTCACTTAAAACCTGCATAAGGTTATCCTGAGATTCCCACATAGCTCTAATAACTGTCCATACTTCTCCTGTTTCCGGTGCGGGCGCCGTTATTCCCTGTAAGAACTTATTGGAAAGTCTGCCCCAGCCATTATACGTAAGTGAGCATATTGATTTTCTCTGTTTATCTGTAAGCTCTGGATATAATATTTTTAACCTGTCACTTAACAGCTTCTTATCATCTCCAAACAAAGTGATATTGAGGACAATTTCCTCTTTCTGATTATCTGTAAGGTCGATACCTGTAAGCTTCTCCTTAAAATCATGATAAGCTGTTAATGAACCTTTAAAATCACCATCTATTCCTGTTATATCAACATCCCTTGCAGCAATTCCCTGTCTTATTAAATAATCCCTCAGTTTTTTCTGTGTTACCTTTCTATATCTCTTAAATAAATCATTATAAATATTCTGTTTCAATTCAACATGAAGCAATTCTCCATCTATTCTTACATTATTTAGTTCATTTAAAACAACAAACTTACTATACAATAAAGAATTCTTTGGAAGTACATCCTCATTTACTAAATACGTACATTTATTAGTCATTCGCCGTATAAACTGTTCTGCACTCGCCTGGATGTCTATAACTTCTTCAAAATTCCAAGGTAATATTCTTTCATTTGAATGTCTTACAGCCCAGTTTGTTTTATTACCGTTCCTTGATATCCCATTTAACGGACCTACATAATAAGGAATTCTAAAGGTAAAAGTTTTTACTATCTTCTCTCTGTTTTCTTTTAAAACAGGTAACTTATCTTGAAGGTTGTCTAAAATAGCATTTAGTTCATACAAATTCACTTGATATGGTAAAACACTATTATCTTTTGTTACTTGTCTTGGTAAAAATGTTCCCTTATCTAATTCACACTTCAAATACTCAATTTTTTCATCATCAATCACAGGCAAAACATTTTTCTTTAGGAAATCATAAAAATCTTTCTGCGAGCACATTTTACCTGCTTGTGCCTGTTTTTTGCCATTATATTTTGTCATGCCTATATAAGCACTATAATTATTTAACTTCTCTGATGTCTTTACAAACACATCCTGATAAACTGTTCTTTCACAATTTTCCTTTATTAAATCTTTCAAATATGCTAAATCACTTTTATGTTTTTCATATATTGCAATTTTAGCTTCAGATATTGAATCATAGTCACCTAATATATCAACAAGTATAGCCCAATCATATACAGCCTTTGCCTGTGCAACAATTACATAAAGTTCCCCTAAATCAACTTGTACACCTTCTGCATATTCCTCAAAATTAGCATCCGAAAAACATATATCGTTTTTTTCAAATGAGTCAAATTCTGAATTTCCAAATATCTTACTGAGCTTTACCTTGCCACCTACAAGCATGTTCAACACTTCTTTTTCACATGTTGTCTTTGCATTCAGTATTTTAATTAAATTCGACTTTTTAGTTGACCTTGTGAGACTTTTATCTTTAAGTATTTTCTCTATACTAATAAGCATTTCTTCTTCAATATCAATATTGAAATCTAATTCTTCACTTTTTATTGTTTCTATTAATTGATTAAATGTATCAGCAAACTTTTTTATATTATCTATATTCCCTGAAAAAAGGAAATGTCCTCTATGCTTCATTATATGTGAAAGTGCCAAATATACCAAACGAATATCCGGTGTATTATCGGTTTTCATTAAATATTCTCTTAAATGATATATTGTTGGAAATTCTTTATGATAATCCTTATCTGAATAATCCTTGTCAACAAAAAGCGAATATGGCAAAACAGGACAATTACCGTTAATATCTCTCTTATCACTTGGTATATACCTGCTCTCCTTTAATCGCAAAAAGAAACCTTCATCAACTTTATTGATTTCTTTTTCCATCAAACTCTGTAATATTTCTAATCTCCAATTTCTTCTTTTTAGCCTTCTTCTATTTGTTCTGAAAACGCGTCTCTCTTCCGCCGTATTAGCACTTTCAAATAACCTGACACCCCAAAGAGCTTTTCCGTGCCTGCGTACAATTTCGTACTTTTCATCTGCTACAGCCCATCCCACTGAACCTGTACCCATATCCAATCCTAAAAAATAATCCTTTTCCATATGTAACTCCTCCTTCTAAAACACAAAAAACCTGCTAGAAAAAGCAGGTTTTTTGTTCCACACACTGTGGGTCATCTAAGATGACGATTTCAATAAATTTTTATTTGAACTTATGATATAAATTTAGTATGGTACTAAACTGCTTTAAATTATATTCTTTTTATTTACTTTGTCAAGATATTTTTTGTATTTTTTGCATAAATAGATTATGACCTATACTTTTATACAATTATTTATCATTAATTATAATACCATACTATTCCATTTTTTTCCTCACATTTTATGTTAAAATATAAAATTTATATACTAAGTCGAGATTATATATGTTATTTATACGCAATATTAAAAGGCTCCTTATTATGATATATGATAATAAAAAGCCCTCTGTTAAAATTAAGATATTAAACTAAACTTACACATTATGAAACTGCTTAAATACAAACTTAATTACTCCATCTCAAAATACACATACTCCACATAATCTTCTACGCCTATCTCCAATCTGCATTTATCACCAGACTTTAATATTTCCGAATCTGAATCATCCTTATTATCAAAGGCAGTTACCCAAAAAAGATACTCGGCAAAAGCTTCTGAATCTAATTCAAGAAAATCAAGCATGTTTATCCCTATTGTCAACTCAAACCGCTTCACTATATTGTCACACTGAACAGCAGGAAACCTAACCCATATATAACTCATAACAATATTCAAATCTAACCCAAAGGAGGATGAACTATTTTCATACTTTTTCAAGATTATATCAATACTCGCTCCATATGGTACATCACATGCAGAACCATCCATACCATCAATAAATGTATCATAATCATATATTTCTTCCCATGAATGCTCCTCCAGAACAGATAAACCTCTTATACTTACATGCTTCGCAGTCTCCCTTGTTCCAATTCCGTTTTCAAGTGTCAGCACCAGATTTCCTGTCTCGTCTTTTTCTACAATCGGATTATCTGCAAAATAATACCACTGTCCACCGTTTTCAGAAGCTCCGGTAGAATTTTCTACCCTTTCATTTGGATTTCCCATATAAAAGCTACCATATACCGTCTGTATATTATCATTTGATGTCACCTCAAGAACTATCCTATATTCATAACATATCGTCTCCTGCACAGATGATACATCAAATTTTAAAGCGCTATTTCCATATGCCTCTACCTGTTCTCCTTCACATGTAAGATTTTCTGCTACAGTCTCCCAGTTTCCATTTGTATATTTCTCTATACTATATTTGTCCGAACATGTAACCGAATCCTTTGTATTATTCCAAAAATAGCATACAATCTGTGCTGTCTCTGGTTCATATACACAAAGCGGCTCCGGTTCATAATATCTTTGAGAATACATCCTATAATCCTCAAGCTCAGTATTTGCCACCATTTCATTTGATTCAGAATCCAGACGCCATATGACATAACCATCCTCATACCGCTGAAGACGTATGCTATCCTCAAATGTACCTGCCATGTAGATTTCTACACCATAAGGATTTGCTCTTGGTGTACCATCATTTGACATACAATCTATACTGTATGTTGAACCGTTCTCATCTTCGTCAATTTTTATTGTATAATCAGGATTTCCGTCGTTATTATAGTCGTCAAATAAAAGCTCAAATCCTTGTTTAAACTTCAACTCATACGGCTCCATTTTTTCATCATTATAACTAACCGGAGAACTATAGGTAGTATTTCCGTCTTCATCATAGAACCTTCTTACCATCTGTCCATAACAAAAACCATCTTCCTGAAATGTCGAATTATTATATGAAGTCCCCGAATCAATATCTATATAATACATTCTTCCGTCTGAAAGCATTGTTACATTATGGGAAACAACATCCGAAATCATCTGATTTCCTATACCATTCGTCAAATATGTATTCACGGTCTCTCTGTCATTCATCAATTCATAGAAGGTCGGATATGCAGAGGCTTCATTTTGAATTCCATATAAGTCATCAATCATATGTCCACTGTAAGTTGCGCCTATATATGGGCTGTCATATCCTACAACCGTGCAAAATCCATTCTCCCATCTAAGACGCACAATAACACAGGGACCAAAGTAATAATGATAAAAGGTGTTATAACCCGAATTATCAGCAGGATCATCCGCAAATACACTATTTTCAGGAATTCCCTCTACATCAAATCGTACATCAACCGCCCATTCTCGTGCACCATCTATATATCCGTCTGCCAGGAGCTCACATTCATTTACCTGACGATTCTTTATAAAAGAATAGGAATCAAGCTTAAACTTTCCTGTTTCTCCCATCAATGAATCAAGCCACTGCCCTACTATTTCCACTGCTGCTTCAATATATTCGTCATCCGTCACCGGTTCTTCACATTCATATGTATATGTAAGAAGTCTCTCGTCAGGCTCCATATATACTTCAGTATCACTTTCAATAAGAGCTGTTACAAGCTCATCCAGATTACTGCTCCCCTCATAATATTGATTATCTATTAAGATATAACTTTCATATGGATTCTCATATTTTTTTATATTGTATATTTTTACATCAGTGGAAAGAGACAAACCGAATACCATATTTGAATTTGTAGATTTAATCCATTTTTGCGGCTTAGATATTATGGAATTAATCTCAGATTCAAACTCATCCAGAAGGTCATCATCTATTTTGGGATATTTTTTAGAAGTACCATCTTCATAGTATACGATAACAACAGGCTCCGGTTCCTTGGCTTCATCTACATCTGAGTTTGTTGCTTCTACATTCACATGATGAAATACCAGCACAAAAATTATTATTAGAATTGTTGCCATTCGCTCTTTTATTAAATATTTCCCCATAATACATTCCCTTCACATTATACCATGTGAACTAAGCTCATTTTATTCGCTAAGGTCACAGGTATATATTCTCACTAAATTCATGCTTCGCATTGCTTGCATTCATTAAGTGTTCATATTATACCATGAAAACTAAGCTTGCTTTTACTCACTAAGGTTTCAGGTATCTATTCTCACTAATCTTATACTGCGCTTCGCTTGTATTACTCTGTATAACTTTCTATTTAAGCTCGTACCTCGCTATGTATTCAGTTATCGCTAAGTGTTCACATTATACCACAGCATTTCTTTTATTTGTATAAACAAATACTATATCCTTAAGGTCTGTTTCTATTCTATTATATAATCCCAAAATTTTCTATCAAAAACCAAGAACATTTGTTTGCAATTACAGAACATATGTGCTAGAATATATTTAAATTGTTCTTCATTTTTATAATGCAATGTGCATTTTTGTTACATATTACAGGAGGTTTTATATATGAGTAACGGTAAGATTACATCCAAGCAGATGGAAATACTTGAATACATAAAAGAACAGTTATTGACAAAGGGCTATCCGCCTTCAGTAAGAGAGATATGTCAGGCAGTAAATTTAAAATCTACTTCCTCGGTTCACTCTCATCTTGCAACTCTTGAAGAAAACGGATATATAAGACGTGACCCAACGAAGCCAAGAGCCATTGAAATTATTGATGATGAATTTGCATTATCAAGACGCGAGGTTATCAATGTGCCTATTGTAGGTTCTGTTGCCGCAGGTGAGCCTATCCTCGCTACCCAGAATATACAGGACTACTTCCCTGTTCCGCCGGAATATCTGAACAATACAAACAATCAGACATTTATGCTTAGGGTAAAAGGTGAAAGCATGATAAATGTTGGTATTTATGACGGGGATTTACTTATCGTAGACCAGTGTAATTCTGCCAGAAACGGTGAGATTATTGTTGCGTTGGTTGAAGACTCGGCAACAGTAAAGACCTTCTACAAGGAAAAAGATTATATAAGGCTTCAACCTGAAAACGATTTTATGGACCCTATTATTGTTGAGGATTGTCAGATACTAGGCAAAGTAATCGGTTTATTCAGACAGTTCTAAGCATCCCAAATAGTGCTTATTGGGCAAACTTGTTATACTATATTAAAAAAGTGTAATTCTCATATTGAATTACACTTTTTAATATATTTGCTTATCCGGCTGTTTTTGGGCAATTTCCTTGAATTTATCGAAGTTCTCAATAAACAACTTGATTACTTTTGGATCAAAATGCTTTCCGCTTAAACTTACTATCTCATTATATGTTTCTTCAAGTGTCCAGCCCTTCTTATAATATCTGGTCGATGTCAGCGCATCAAAAACATCACATACAGCGATAAGACGGCTTATGTACGCAATTTCCTCACCCTTCATACCAAGATAGCCTGAACCATCCCATTTCTCATGGTGTTCTCTTGCTATTGTTCTTGCTATCTGAAGTATATCACCAGGGCATTTCTCAAGAAGTGCGTCACCATAGAGAACATGGCTCTTCATGATTGCAAATTCCTCATCTGTAAGCTTTCCCGGCTTATTTAATATATCCTCGCTTATCATCAGCTTTCCGATATCATGCATCATGGCTGCTGTAGAAAGCTTATCAACATATTCCTCATCAAAACCTGATGCCGTACCAAGAACACGCATATACTCAGCAACTCTCTTGATATGTTCTCCTGTAGATTTTGATTTGCTCTCAGAGAGCTCTGCAAATGCATATACCAATTCCTTCTGGTTAGTCTTTACCTCTTCTGCATGCTCAATCGTATTATTCAGCATAATGGAATTTCGTGACACAATATAATATGCCACAAATGACAGCAGGAATATTGTCATAACACATGGAAATGCCGCCAATATAAGATTGGTATAAAATTCGTCATAAAGAGCAGGAACCATCACATCACTAAAGAAGAAGTTGAATACATTTGCCCCTAATGCACCTATGATGGATAACAAGGATGTATAAAGAACCATCGTTTTATTATAATAAAGTGAAGCTACCAGCATAGGGAAAATCCATACAACAAATGCCATATGTGACAGAACGGCACTCATCATTGTACATATCAGTACGGCAAGTGCAATGATAATATATTTGATACTGTGGCTTTTGTCGTATTTCATAAGATCAATGATAAATGTCGGAATAAAAGAAAAAATGCAACATGTAAACATCGTTATCGTTACTATATAAATGTTGCATTCCTGACTAAAGCACGCAAAACCCCACAATGCAACGACAAGAATAATAAAAATACGCATGCATTTTGAGGAAATGTGATTAATCTTTATATAATTATCATCAAGTAATCTCTTGCTCTCCATATGATTTAATGTCCAATCTGTTATATCTCGTCTATGGTTACAGCCTTTCCATCACTCCAGATTCTCTCAATGTTATAAAAATGTCTGGACTCATCTGAAAAGATATGAACTATTATATCATAATAATCCAATAAAATCCATCCACCTTCTGAATATCCTTCAATACCTTTTGGTTTAAAACCAGCCTTTTGCATAAATTCCTCTACATTATCACACATTGCCTGCACCTGATTTTTATTTGTACCGTCTGCAATGATAAAATAATCAGCTACTGTAGAGATATTTTTTATATCAAGTATTTTTATATTGAATGCTTTTTTGTCACTTAGCGCCTCATAGGCAGTCTTTACCATTTCTCTGGAATTGCTCATATATACTCTCCTTCAGCCTGATATTATTATTTCAATAATATTATCTCTTTCATCTGATATCGTTGTTTCAATAATACTATCTCTTTCATCTGATATCGTTATTTTACATAATAGTTATATGTGTCTATTGTCATCTGATCCGTTGCATCAGACTTAACGGTTCCAAGATACGACAATGTATTCTTAATGATATGAATCACACATTTGTCTAAATCGGTAAACGCCTCTCTGCGTATCTCCTCTATTTCGTCAAGTGGTCTTCGATTTGGCTCAATATAATCCGCCACAAAGATTATTTTTTCAAGCAAACTCATTGCCGGTCTGCCTGTTGTATGAAATTCTATTGATGACAGTATCTCTTCATCTTCTATACCATATTTTGTTCTGGCATAATAAGCTCCAAGCTTTGCATGCAGCAGCTCCGGATTTTTCCGCTCTACATCACTTACAGCTAATCCGTATTTTTCACATTTCTCTATTTTCTCATCACCACTAAGCCATTTTGCACAATCATGGAGTAAACCTGCTGTAAGTGCTTTTTCCACATCCTCGCCGTAAACCATGGCAAGACATCCTGCTGTATATTCTACGCCAAGAGAATGCTCATATCTTTTCTTTGTCAGCTTTTTTTCAAGCTTTTCACGCATCTCTACTCTGTCCATAATAATCTCCTTATTTTGTCATATAAAGCTGCCTGTCCTTTATATAGTCAATAACGCTTTTATTCATATAGAAAGATACATCTTCATTCCTATTTATCATATCCCGAAGCATTCTTGAAGAAATATCTACTGCTTCAATCTCTTCATATAGTATACGGCTGCCGGGATATTTCATTTTGAGTTCCTCAATTTTCTTAAATACTGTCGTTTTATCTATACCTTCCCTGACAGATACTATAAGCGTAGCATATTTTACTATTTTCTCAGGCTCCCTCCATTTGTCAAAATACATGATGGAATCGCCCCCCATGATAAAATACCAATCTGTCTGTGGGTATTTCGTATTCAGCAGCTCCAATGTATCACAGGTATAGGTAAGTCCCGGTCTGTTCAGCTCCATATCCGAAAACTCAAGACCGTCTATATCCTGTATGGCCAGCTCCACCATTTCAGCCCTGTTTTTATTTGAAACAATATCATTTGAACTTTTATATGCCGGTTTATTATTCGGCATGATAAGCACCTTGTCAAGATGAAATTGCTTCAAAGCGGCTGTTGCCAGTTCAATATGCACATTGTGTATCGGATTAAACGTACCACCTAATATTCCGTATGATACGCTCTTGTACTCATGCGGATTATCGGATTCCATCCGGCAGAAAATTTCCTCTGTATTATCTTCGATATCACTAAGCTTTTCCATATATATATCCCGTTTTTCCATACATATATCCTGTTTTTAGTATACATTCTGATTTTGTACCATAATCCTGCTTTCGATTCATATCCTATTTTTTGGGAAGCTCTATCTTCTTGTGCTCCTTTGATTCTTTATAAAGCACGATTCTTCTTCCTATAACCTGTACGACCTCTGATTTTGTTCTTTCAGCTATGATATATGCCAGCTCCTTAGGGTCGTCAAGACAATTTTTAAGCACGGATATCTTAACAAGCTCTCTTGCTACAAGAGCTTCACTTACAGATTCGGTAAATTCCGGTGTAAGTGATGATTTTCCTATGTTCAGTATCGAATCGATATTCATTGCAAGCCCTTTTAAATAAGCTCTCTGTTTACTATTCATTATATACCTCTTTACCTCTATTCCATCTGCTGCAACCGGTAGTCCTCTGCTGTAATATTTCTACACCGTATTCATAACCGGTTCACTATTTCATCTACTTATAATAATCAAATTCAAGGAAATATATTCTGACCGTATCGCCCTCATGAATGCCCAAATCTTCAAGCTGCTTTAAGATACCATTGTCCTTGAGAAATTTCTGGAAGAAATCAAATCCCTTTTCCGAGTCGAGATTCGTATAACCAAGCATACGCTCAATCCGAGGTCCTTCCACAATATATACGCCCTCTTCCTCATCCGATTTCTTGACTTCAAACGGAAGCTCAGGGTCATCTCTCATGGACAGGTCTATCTCCGGCTCAAATTCAACAATCTGGACAGGTGCCTGCTTTACAAGGTCATTTACATACCACAGCAGTTCCTTGATTCCCTTGCCCGAAACGGCAGATATCGGAAATACCTTTATTCCGTCTTTTTCCTCAAATTCTTCCTTCAGCATTTCTATAACCGTTTCATAGCCTATATCGTCCAAAACATCTATTTTATTTGCCGCTATAACCTGCGGTCTGCTCTCTATGTCTTTGTTGTACTTTGCAAGCTCTTCATTGATAATCTTAATATCATTGATTGGATCTCTTCCCTCTGTGGAAGCAGCATCCACAATGTGAATAATCACCTTCGTTCTCTCGATATGTCTCAGAAATTCCAGTCCAAGACCGATGCCCTCTGATGCCCCCTCAATGATTCCGGGTATATCCGCAATGACAAAGCCATTATTTTCACCTAAATCAACAACACCCAGATTCGGATTCAGCGTCGTAAAATGATATGCCGCGATCTTTGGTCTGGCATTTGTAACTCTGGAAAGGAAGGTAGATTTGCCGACACTTGGAAATCCTACAAGACCTACATCCGCTATACATTTCAGCTCTAAATCAACATACAGCTCCTTTGCAGGCTGTCCCGGCTGGGCATACTTCGGCGCCTGCATGGTTGAGGTCACATAGTGTCTGTTGCCCTTTCCTCCTCTGCCTCCCGCAAGAAGCACAACAGGCTCCTTCTTATAAGCCATATCCAGTATAACCTTACCGGTCTCGCTATCCTTTATAACCGTTCCGGGTGGTACCTTCAGAACCACATCAGCTCCGTTACTGCCATGACAATTCTTCTTTCCACCCTGCTCGCCGTCTTCAGCTTTATATTTCGTAATATGTCTGTAATTCGTCAGGGTATTCATTCCCTCATCTACAACAAATATTACATCCCCGCCTTTTCCGCCGTCTCCGCCGTCAGGACCGCCATCGGGTACATATTTCTCACGTCTGAAAGAAACATGTCCGTCACCGCCCTTCCCTGCTCTTATATATATTCTTGCTCTATCAGCAAACATCCAATTACCTCCCGGTCAACATCCAATGTATGATAGCAGCTCTGAAAAAAAGACCGGAATACTTAAAATACTCCGGTCCTTAATAGGCTTGTTAATCAAATGATTAATAATTACTCATTTACTACAGGATAGATTGAAACCTGCTTCTTATCTCTACCCTTTCTCTCGAATCTAACGATACCATCAGCCTTAGCGAATAATGTATCATCACCGCCAATACCTACGTTCAGTCCTGGATGAATCTTTGTTCCACGCTGTCTGTATAATATATTTCCAGCCTTTACGAACTGACCATCAGCTCTCTTAGCACCTAATCTCTTAGACTCGGAATCTCTACCGTTCTTAGTAGAACCTACACCTTTCTTATGAGCGAAAAACTGAAGTTCCATTCTCATCATTTCAATTACACCTCCTTAAAGGTCAAACAAATATAATCACTGTAAGCTTCTGCAATATCAGATATACCGATTACAAATACATTCAGTACAATCTGCATATCATGGCTTGTCTCCGCAAGTTCCGATATCAGCTTCATCTCTCCGTTTTTCTGATTTTCCTCAAATGAAAAACCGTCATCACAGAGCTCCTCAACGGAATTCACTACTGTTATCGCAAGCGCTGAAACCGCACTGCATACAATATCCATTCCCGAATCTGCATATCCGGCATGACCTGTAAGTTCAAAGCCTACATATTCTAATTTACTGTTCTGAAATATTGTTACATTCATCATAATAGGTATTAAGCGTTAATCTTCTTAATCTCAACCTTTGTATATGACTGTCTGTGGCCATTCTTCTTGTGATAGCCTGTCTTTCTCTTGTACTTGTATACAATAACCTTCTTAGACTTGCCTTCACCTACAACGGATGCTGTAACGGTTGCCTTAGCAACCTTGTCACCAACCAAAACGTCTGAATCAGTACTTACTAAGATAACGTCATCAAATGTTACTTCACTTCCTTCAGAAGCACCCAGCTTCTCAACTCTGATTACGTCTCCTTCAGCTACCTTGTACTGCTTACCGCCTGTTGCTATAATTGCGTACATAGGTTTTACCTCCTTAATCAAACTCGCCAGTTATGGTGGTGTCATATAGACACACTTCTACCTCACTGTGCGGCACACTCATATAATTTAACACTATATTTTCCATTTGTCAAATATTTTCTTTCATCCATTCTTCAACTACGGATACATCTGATTTATAAGGAATAAAAACACCATTTACACGCTGGCTGTCATCCATACCCTTTCCATATATGATTACGGCTTCACCACTGTTTGCACTGTTTAAGGCACGTATTATAGCCTCTTCCCTATCCTCTATTTCATAACATGGTCTTTCAATATATGTTTTTATCTCATCACAAATATCCATAACCCTCTCGTTTCCCGGATCATCTGCTGTCAGATAAATCACATCCGAATATTCATCTGCGAGCATTCCTAAATCCTTTCTTCTTACCTTTGAGCGTTCTCCTGAGCATCCAAATACCGATATAATCTTCTTTGGTTTAAACTCATCGACTACAGTTTTATAGAGATTCTGTACACTCAGTTTATTATGAGCATAATCTAAGACGATATCGATTCCTTTATGCTTATATATCATCATTCTGCCCGGTACATGAATATCTGTTATAGCCTTTTTTATGGAATCTATCGATACATTCATTTTCAGAGCGGCTATTACGGCGGCTGACACATTATCAATATTAAAATCACCTATCATATTCGTAGCCAGCTCATAGCTTGTACCACCATAAGTAAGAGTAAATTCGCTTCCTGATTCATCTCTTTTTACATTACTTATATTGACATCTGCATCCTCATCATCTCTGCCTATCAATATTACATTTTTTTCTTTTACGGCAGAAAGTATTTTTTTGAGTTTCTTTGTCTGCTTATTTATAATCACTGTACTACATGCCTTTAAAAAAGAAAGCTTACAGTTCAGATATTCCTCCATATTGGCATGTTCATTATTTCCGATATGATCTCTGTCTATATTCAGAAATATGCCTATTGAAAAATCCTGACCATACAGTCTGTCATATTTCATAGCCTGAGAAGAAACCTCCATAACGACATTCTGACATCCGGCATCCTTAGCTTCTTTATAATATCTCTGTAAATCTATGGATTCAGGAGTAGTCAGATGTGTAACATGAAACGCTTTGCACGTATCAACTCCAACAGTCGAAAACAACGCTGTGTTATTACACTTCTCTTCATCTAAAATAGCCTTTAAAATATACGATGTTGATGTTTTGCCTTTTGTACCTGTTACACCCACCAGCTTCATTTCATCACCCGCAAAATCAAAGTACCATCTTGAAGCAATGGATAGCGCTTTTCTGGCATCCGTAACGGATATACACGGAATATCATTAGAATATATTTCTTCAGAAATATAAGAAACCGCTCCCTTTGTTATGGCTTCTTCAAGATATTCCGTTTTAAAACCACTTCCCTTACATACAAATAGAGAACCCGGTACTACATTGCGTGAGTCAGTAACAACATTTTCAATCTTCAGTCCAAGTGCTGCTCCTGATACCGCTTTAACCAATTCATAACGATCCAATAAGTTTAATAAATCATCAATTTGTTTCTTTATACTGCTCATCTCCAAAGTATATATTTTTTATTTTGTTATATAATAAATATACTTTGCATCATTATAGCATCATAATTGTATGTTTTTTATACACAAATGCATTAAAAAGCAGTAATATATATTAAAAATTCTTAAACGCTAATCATTTCCATTATAGGCCGTCTGATTTTTTTCCTTGTAAGCTCTATAAGCCCTAACTTGGTTATATCTACAAATTTTGCCGGAACCGAATCCTTTTTCAGCTCATTTATTAAAACTTCTTTTACCTCTTCTATATCAGACGCATTTTTCATATTAATAAAATCTATCATTATAATGCCTGACAAATTTCTAAGCCGCAGCTGTCTGCATGTCTCAATGGCAGCTTCCTTATTAACACTTAACATATGCTGCTCCATATTTCTATTTGTAACGGCCTTGCCTGTATTTACATCTACCACAACCATGGCTTCGGTCTGCTGTATCACAAGATAAGCGCCTGATTTCATCCATACCTTTTCTCGTGTTACATTCTTCAGCTCTTTATTCAGGTTGTATGTAGTCATAAGCGAACACATATCGTCTTTATACAATTTTACATCTATGTTCTCTATATCACGCTCCTTCAGATATTCTGAAAAGTCGTCATATATGATATCATCATCTGTAACAATCTCTTCTAATCTCATTTTGTTTTTTAAGAGAAAACTGTCCAGATAATCAGGCATTTTCTTATAGAGACAGGAATAACAGGTTCTGGATCTGGCTTTTTTTAAAATCTCCGACAGCTTTGATGACAATATAACAAGCTCATCTATCAGTTCATCATCATTTCTTTCTGCTGCACTTGTCCTGATAATACATCCCATATTCTCAGGAAGATACTTTATTGCCAATTTCTTTAATTCTTCTCTTCTCCTTGAAGCGGTTATCTTATTTGAAATACCTATCTTATTACTGGTATTGACAATACAATATTCCCCTCTTAAAGACAGTTCGGATGAAGCTACCGGATTTTTTGTCTTTACGGCATCACGGCTTATCTGAATCACAAGCTCGTCACCTATATTGACGGAGTCACCTGATTTTCCATTGACAAAGATGTGTTTATTTTCATCCAGACTGTAATAACATGGTTTTTCCCTGCCATAGTCAATAAAACAAGCATTTATATTATTTAATACGTTTGCCACCCTGCCTATATAGATGTTTTCAAGAGAAGACTCCACATCACTGAGTTCCAGCTCCATAAGCCTGTTATTCTCATAATATGCCTGTAATATTTTATTTTTATACCTTGTAACTACCAGCTTGTCCATCTGTCTATCCTTTTATATATTGGGTATATTCCGCCATCTGTTAGTGTGTCTATGATATGGCAGAATTGCAACTACATATTTCTTGTCAAAAATCTCTTCCTGCTTTATATAGTGGCATCAAATCCCCGTTTTTATCTTCCATATATGTTTCTATTCTATGGATATGAAAATCAAAGAAATTGTAAGGTATATCAGCATATTGATAGAGCGCTTCCATAACAAGCTCCGGTTTCAGGTTATAATTGCTTCCGGTTGAAAGCAGCATATATATGCCGGTATCTCTCACATCTATTTTAAGTATACCCGGTTTTATATTCTCTTCCTTTTCACTCTTCTTTGTCTTTTTTAATATGACGATCTCAGGCTTACTATAAAAGTCCGCCACACATTCTAGTATATGCTTTGCTTTTTCTGCCTCAGTATTTTCCATACCCGTACAGCTTTCTTGTTCCGGCATATAACTTCCAGCGTCTTCCGCTTCTAATGCTTTTAATGTTATCATATAATCGGAAGCGGCAACAACAGACATGGAATTCTTAGCATCATCAGGAAGAAGTACACACTCAGATACTTTTATTTCCTCTACACCATATTGATTTAATGCATCTATCATTTCCTTGGATGTAGATATCTCGTCAAATTCGCCGTCAAAATATTCGCCGTCAGAGGTAATGCACATGGCAAGCGGTGCTGCAAATGAAATAATCTGATGCGGTGAATAGCCCTTTGAGTAGCTCACCTTAAGTCCTGCCCTTCTGATAGCCTTCTGAAAATACCGCATTACGTCAAGGTGTCCGATAAACCTTAAATTTCCCAGCTTAGAATATTTAATTCTTAGCTTCAAAGCACACACCTCCTCCGAATTTTGCAGCCCCACAGCCTGAACATTTCTGCCTGCAGTTTGGTGTAAGCTGCTCAGCCTGAGCGTGCTCCCATTCTCTCTTCATAAAATCCTTTGTCACACCAATATCGATAAAATCCCAAGGAAGTATCTCATCTGTGGAACGCTCTCTGTAGGTATAAAAGCCGATATCTATACCATGCTTTGAAAGTGCATTTTCCCAGTTTTCCTTATGGAAATACTCTGTCCATGCATCATAGATTTGCCCTGACATATATACATCATAGATAACATCACATAACTTTCTGTCTCCTCTTGCAAGAAGTCCTTCAAGAATCGTAATATCTGCTTCGTGGTATTGGAATTTGAGGCTTTTATGATTCTTTGCCGCCCTGAACTTGTCTTTTACATGATAAGCCCTCTTTACAAATTCTTCAGGTTCCAGCATAGATGCCCACTGAAACGGTGTAAATGGCTTCGGTACAAAGTAAGAAGCTGACGCTGTCACCATGACACGTTCCTCACGCTTCTCCTTTGGTATATTTGCAAAATACAGTTCTGTTATCTCCTCAGCAAGCTCTGCTATGCCCTCTATATCCTCATACGTCTCCGTCGGAAGCCCCATCATAAAGTACAGCTTTACCTTATTCCAGCCACCTAAAAATGCCTGAAAGGAGCCATTTAGGATATCCTCCTTTGTAAGGCCTTTATTGATAACATTTCTTAGTCTCTGGGAGCCTGCCTCCGGAGCAAAAGTAAGGGAATTCTTCTTCACGTCCTGTATCTTACTCATTACGTCCAGAGAAAATGCATCAATTCTAAGAGAAGGCAGCGATATATTCACATGCTCATTGTTCATCTTTTCAATCAGACAGTCCGTAAGCTCATACAGGCTCTCGTAATCACTTGAGCTTAATGAGCTGAACGATATTTCCTCCTGTCCTGACGAAGCAAGCATTTCTTCTGCGTAACGCTTTAATACTTCTACATTCTTTGGTCTGGTAGGTCTGTATATCATACCTGCCTGACAAAACCTGCATCCTCTGATGCAGCCACGCATAATCTCAAGAACAACCCTGTCCTGCGTTACCTTCATATAAGGTACGATAGGCTTTTCGGGATATACAGCAGAGGACATATCATTTACTACCTGCTTCACAATTTTTTCAGGTACGTTACTGTATTTCGGTCCAAAATCCGCAATGGTGCCATCTTCGTTATAACACACATCATAAAGACATGGAACGTAAAGTCCCGGGATATTGGAAGCCTTGATGAGAAATTCCCTTCTGCTCATATCGCTCTTTTTGTATTCCTTATATAAATCCAGCAATATGTCATATACGGTTTCACCCTCGCCAATATAGAATATGTCAAAGAAATCTGCTATCGGCTCAGGATTGTATGCACACGGACCGCCTCCGATAACGATAGGATCCCCCTTTTTTCTGTTTTCTGATTTTATTGGTATTTGGGACAAATCCAGCACCTGAAGAATATTGGTATAACACATCTCATACTGAAGTGTGATACCAAGGAAATCAAAATCCTTTATATGGTCCTGGGATTCCATTGCAAATAAAGGTATATTCTTTTCCCGCATGACGGCATCAAGATCAGGCCAAGGTGAATAGACACGTTCACACCATGTATCCTCACGTCTGTTAAACATATCGTATAATATCTGGATACCCAGATGGGACATACCAATCTCATATACATCAGGAAAGCACATGCAAAACCGAATATCAATCTTTTCCTTGTCCTTCATGACACTATTATATTCGCCGCCTATATATCTGGCAGGCTTTTCTATACTCATTAATATTTCATCTGATAAAGCAAGCTTTCTCATAGATAGTGAATCCTATTCTAATTTTTAAAGCTGTGGATTGGTGCAGGTATTCTTCCGCCCCTGTTTATAAATTTATCACAGCCGAAATTATTGACAGGCATAATAGGCGCATAACCAAGAAGTCCACCGAACTCTGCCATTTCACCTACTCCCTTGCCGATAACAGGTATCAGTCTGACAGCAGTTGTCTTCTGATTAATCATTCCAAGTGCCATCTCGTCAGCGATAATTCCTGATATTGTAGATGCCTTTGTATCCCCCGGTATGGCAATCATATCAAGACCAACTGAGCAGACACAGGTCATCGCTTCAAGCTTCTCTAAAGTAAGGGCACCTGCCGAAACTGCATCAATCATTCGCCGGTCTTCTGATACAGGTATAAATGCCCCTGATAAGCCACCTACATATGAAGATGCCATAACACCGCCCTTCTTTACCTGATCATTCAAAAGAGCAAGGGCTGCCGTTGTACCCGGCGCTCCTGCATATTCAAGACCGATTTCCTCAAGAATCTCGCCAACACTGTCACCTACAGCAGGGGTAGGTGCAAGTGACAAATCTACGATGCCAAACGGTACATTCAGTCTTGCTGATGCTTCTTTTGCAACAAGCTGACCTACTCTTGTAACCTTAAAGGCAATCTTCTTAATCGTCTCACAGAGTACTTCAAAATCCGCCCCTCTGACTTCCTCCAATGCCTTTTTCACAACTCCCGGTCCACTGACACCAACATTGATTACACAATCGGCCTCTGTTACACCATGAAATGCACCTGCCATAAACGGGTTGTCATCAGGCGCATTACAAAATACAACAAATTTACAGCAGCCAAGGGAGTCCATATCCTTTGTCAGCTCCGCTGTCTCCAGAATCATTTCCCCTATGAGCTTGACTGCATCCATATTGATACCGGTCTTTGTTGAGCCGACATTTACGGAGCTGCATACCTTACTTGTTGTAGAAAGTGCTTCAGGAATGGATTTGATAAGCAGCTCATCCGCCTTTGTCATCCCCTTGCTTACAAGTGCCGAATAACCGCCTATAAAGTTTACCCCTACCGTCTTGGCAGCTTCATCAAGCGCTTTCGCAATCTTCACAAAGTCCGCTGATGTTTTACATACTGAACCACCCACCAGGGAAATCGGTGTGATGGAGATTCTCTTATTTACAATAGGAATCCCATATTTCTGTGATATATCATTTCCTGTCTTTACAAGGTCCTTCGCATATGTCGTTATCTTCTCATATATCCTCTGACACGTTTCGTCTACATCATTTCCTACACAATCTAAGAGACTGATACCCATCGTAATGGTTCTGACATCCAGATTCATCTTGGATATCATGGCATTTGTCTCTAATACTTCATTTATACTAATCATGAATTATCCTCTTTTCTCTATTCGTTAAATTCTGTGCATCATTTCAAATATTTTCTCGTGCTGAACCTTTATCTGCACACCGATTTCTTCACCTATCTGAGCAAGTTCAGATGCTACAAGGTCGGTTGACTTTGAAGATTTCTCAATATCAACGACCATCATCATGTTGAAGTATCCACCAACTATGGTTTGTGCAATATCAAGTATATTGATATCATTGTTCGCAAGATACACACATACCTTTGCAATAATACCTACGCTGTCCTTACCTACCACAGTTACAATTCTCTTCTTCATTATTTTTATCCTCCTAGATTTTGCAGACAATTCACTGAAAATGAACTGCTGAAATTTATTTCTTTTTATACTCTTAAGCTTCAATCAACACACCCGGTGTATCTCTTTTCGCAACACAAAGCCCAAATTCTCTTACATCGTCTGTATATTCATTATGACTCAGTTCAAGCCTTACTGTTTCATATGCCAGCTCTTCAAAATTATTTTCCTTGCTGAGATGGCCCAGCAGAATTCCTTTTATATGATTATTTAGTAACATTCTGATAAGCTGTCCCGACCTTTCATTTGAAAGATGGCCGTAATTTCCAAGTATTCGCTGCTTTAAGTAATATGGATACGGACCTGCCTGAAGCATCCTGATATCATGGTTTGCCTCTATCACCATAACATCAGAATCCATAAGCTTATGAACGATATAGTCATCATAATTGCCAAGGTCTGTTGCAATGGATATTTTCTTATTGCCATCATATAAGCTGTAGCACACGGGGTCGGCTGCATCATGCCATATTGATGATGCATCAACGCCTATGTCATTGATATTAAAATATGTATCAGGAGTTATCTCATGAAACAAATCATCAGATATGTCACCTACTGATTTCATTTTGTGGATTTCACATATCGTTTTTGAAGTTGCATATATCGGAATTCCATACTTTCTTGCCAGAACTCCAAGACCTTTTACATGGTCAATATGTTCATGGGTGATAAGTATTCCGGACAACTCATCTGCCTTGATACCCATATCGTTCAGTCCTGATTCTGCTTTCTTTCCGCTTATCCCCACATCTACCAAAATATGTGTATTATCATTTCCTACATAATAGCAGTTTCCACTACTGCCACTTGCTATACTAAGTAATTTCATAACTGCATATCCTTGATATCATTTATATCTGTACATTCTTAGTTCAAGACTCGCTCGCGAGTCTTGGCGCGGGATTCGTGTCAGCGTTAGCTGACATAACTCATTTACGAATCCCTGCGCATCCTCGCGGAGCGTATATCAGGTGGGAGATTGGACTCCCACTATCCTAATTAAGAAAATACATATTCTCTATGTATTTTCTGTCAAATTCCTGATTCTCTCCCATATTTACAGGAGTAATCATATCTATAAAACGGTTTAATTCTTTTACTTTGTCTTCCGCTACAAGACAGCTTCTTGCCCCCAGCAAAGAAGTATTTCCTGAGGCAACTGCCTTATCCCTGAAGCTTTCAGGAAACATACCAAGGTATATTGCATTTGCAATATTCAGATGAAAGCCAAAGCCTCCTGATATATAAATTTTATCTATATCCTCACTTTCAATGCCACATTCATTTAAAAGTGTCGTTATACCTGCCCCTATGGCAGCCTTGGCAAGAAGAAAGCCCTGTATCAGCTCCATGTCTATAACCATGTCATGACCTGCATGATAGCCATTTTGAAAATATGGTTCTGCAAGGATACCCTGCTTATCTATAACCCTGCGCTTTCTCAGTATTGCCAGCATATCAAAAAGACTTGTTCCATGCATACTTCCACTTCTGAAACAACCCTCAAAAGCAGGTCCGCATGCACACGAGGTAGCATACCCTTTTTCCTTATTTGCAAGGATAATTTCACCATTTGTACCTAAATCTATCAGCATTTTATAGCTGCTGTCATTTCCTACCCCTGCCACAAAGGCACCGACAGCCACGTCGGCTCCTACAAATGCACTTACATTTGGGAGACATACAATACTGGTATCTGCCAAACATGACACCTCATCTGCCACCTGTTTAAACAAATCAGCACCGTTAAGCTCTTCCTGATTCCTGTTTTTTATGGTAAATGGGTATCCTGCCAGGTTTTCAAGGGTATATCCCTCGATAATGGACAGCATTGTTGTATTTCCTGCTATTACGATGCGCTCTATCGAAGTTTTTCCCTGCTCCGTAAGCGTCATGATACCCTTATACAAATCATTTAGTACAAGCTTTCTTAATTCCTGAAATCCCCATTCAGATGTTCCGTAGGCAATACGTGATATTACATCAGTGCCATGAGAAATCTGTGAATTGTATGTCTGATAGCTGCCGCAAACTTGATTGCGGTTAATATCAATCAGCTCCATCGCTATCGTTGTTGTTCCCACATCTATGGCTATACCATAATTTTTAATGCCATCTGCCGCAAAGATACGCTTATTTCCATGCCCCTCTGCCGCCTGTATGCTGTCATTTCCACCACCACCTGTGGTGTCGGCAACACTTGTTCCGGTTTTTCCTGCCATATCGGAAATATATGTATTCAGTACATCCGGCTTCTTTTCATACAGTGATATATTCATATCCTCTGTAATTTCATGCTTACAGCTCCTGATATAAACGGAATGTATCTCATCATATACCGTGCAGGCATTACATCTTCCCATTCCGCCGCAATTTCCTATAAAATGCATGCCATTTCTGACAAGTACGTCAAACAGCAGCTCGCCTTGATTGCAATATATCGTTTTTGAACCATTCACATGAATTTCTATCATAATTAGTTATATATTCCCTTTGTCATTGTTTCCTTTGGCTTATATCCCTTTTCAGCCAATGTATTGATGATGAGCTGCTTATGCTCAGGTCCGAAGGCCTCCATTGTTATCACCAGCTCTACAGCAGAATTTCTGTTTATGGATACAAACTGGTTATGCTCCAGCTTGATGATATTTCCCTGAAGGTCTGCAATGATCTTGGATATATTCATCAGCGCACCCGGCTTGTCAGGAAGCAATGTTGATACGGTAAATATTCTGCTTCTTGCTATCAGTCCGTGCTGTACGACGGATGCAAATGTAATCATATCCATATTGCCGCCTGACAGTATACTTACTACCTTCGCCCCTTTTACATCAAGATGCTTCAGTGCTGCAACAGTCAAAAGTCCTGAATTTTCCACCAGCATTTTATGATTTTCAAGCATATCGAGGAAGCAAACAATAAGCTCACTGTCTTCGATTGTTATGATACCATCCAAATTTTTCTCGATATATGGGAATATCTTCGTTCCCGGTGTTTTCACTGCCGTGCCGTCTGCAATCGTATCAACCATAGGCAGCGTAGTAACCTTTTTATTCTTCAGTGAAACCTGCATACAGTTTGCTCCGGCAGGCTCAACGCCGATAACCTTTATATTCGGATTCATCATCTTGGCAAGGGTAGATACCCCTGTTGCAAGACCGCCCCCGCCGATTGGAACAAGGATATAATCCACAAAAGGAAGCTCTTTAATGATTTCCATCGCAACAGAGCCTTGTCCAGTTGCTATATCCAAATCATCAAACGGATGAATGAATGTATAACCCTTATCTTCTGCAAGTTCAAGAGCATATGCACATGACTCATCATATACGTCTCCATAAAGTATAACCTCTGCACCATAAGATTTTGTTCTGTTTACCTTAATAAGTGGTGTTGAAGAAGGCATTACAATCGTTGCCTTAACGCCATATGCTTTTGCAGCATAGGCTACCCCCTGTGCATGATTTCCGGCTGATGCCGTTATCAGTCCACGCTGTCTTTCCTCATCACTAAGTGTACTAATCTTGTAATAAGCACCTCTTATCTTATAGGCACCTGTAAGCTGCATATTCTCAGGCTTAAAGAACACCTTGTTTCCTGTTAGATTACTGAAATATTCACTCTCAATAAGCTTTGTAGGAAGTACAATCTTACTGATGATCTCATAAGCCTCTTCAAATTTTTTCAGTGTTAATTCCTCTGTCATTGTATATGTCTCCTTTATATATGTCATCAGGATAAAAATCAATTACCTGTTTCCATACTATCTTTAAGTTAAAATTAATTACCTGCTTATATATTTTATCAAGCCAAAATACAGATATCTACCTATTCTCTTCCAGCAATATATCCAGCTCTGTTCTGTCCTCATCGAAATCTGCAAATAATGCATTTACATAAGCCGATGGGTCAAATCGCTGCAAATCGCCTATCTTCTCGCCGATTCCGATAAACTTCACCGGTACATTCAGCTCCGACTGAATCGCAATCGCAATACCACCCTTTGCCGTTCCGTCCAGCTTTGTAATAACAATACCGTCTATTTCTGTTACATTGCTGAACTGTCTTGCCTGCTCAAGAGCATTCTGACCTGTTGTTCCGTCCAAAACAATCAGTGACTCCACATTTGCATCAGGATAATCTCTTGATATAATTCTTCTCATCTTCGCCAGCTCATCCATAAGATTCTTCTTATTATGAAGTCTTCCAGCCGTATCTACAAGCAGAATATCGGTATTCCTTGCCTTTGCAGCAGCTACGGCATCATATACGACTGCTGACGGGTCAGCCCCCTCATTATGGGATATCAGCTCCACCTGTGCTCTGTCAGCCCATGTCTTAAGCTGGTCTATAGCAGCAGCCCTGAAGGTATCTGCGGCAGCTATCAGTACACGTTTTCCCGCATTTTTATATTGTGCAGCCAATTTACCGATAGTTGTTGTCTTACCGACACCATTTACGCCTATCACAAGTATAACCGTTTTTTTACTTTCAAAATCATAAGCCGTTTCATCCACCATCATCTGGTCTCTGATTATGTTTATAATCAATTCCTTACATGCGGCAGGCTCCTTTATTCTGGCTTCTTTAACCTTCATTTTAAGGTTTTCAATAACCTTTTCAGTCGTTTCATAGCCCATATCGGCCATAATAAATGTTTCCTCCAGCTCTTCATAGAAATCATCATCTATATGGGATGCCCCAAATACAGATGCAAAGCTGTCTACGATGTTATTTCTTGTCTTGCTTAAGCCTTCCTTTAATCGTTTAAAAAAGCCCTTCTTCTCCTTCTCTTCTGCCATATGTTTACCTCCATTTTTTTATTTATCCAAATCATTTTCTATCAGATTTACGGATACAAGCGTTGATACACCCTTTTCCTGCATGGTAATTCCATACAGAATATCCGCAGCCTCCATAGTTCCCTTTCTATGGGATATAACAATAAACTGTGTATCCTTCGTCAGCCTGTCCAAATATTTTGCAAATCTTCTTACATTTGAATCATCCAGTGCCGCCTCAATCTCATCAAGCAAACAAAACGGTGATGGTTTCAGGCTTTGTATTGCAAATAACAGGGAAATGGCTGTAAGCGATTTCTCTCCACCCGAAAGCTGCATCATATTCTGAAGCTTCTTTCCCGGTGGCTGCGCTATAATTCGAATTCCTGTTTCCAGAAGGTCCTCATCATCCACGAGCTCCAAAGCGCCTCTTCCTCCACCAAACAGCTCCTTAAATACCTTGTCAAACATAAACTGAATCTCTTTGAATTTTTCTGCAAATTGCTGCTGCATGGATTTCTCCAGTTCAGCAATAACCCCCAAAAGATTTGTTTCAGCCTGTACGATATCATCATGCTGCGCCTTTAAAAACTCATATCTTTCTGCTACAGCCTTATAATCCTCTATGGCATTTACATTGACGTCACCAAGAGATTTTATCTTTGCCTTTACAGCCATTATTTCTTTCTTAAGAGACGAAAGCTCTGTCATGGCTTTATCCTTTAATTCCAACGCAGATGTATAGGTAAGCTCATATTCCTCCCACATATAATTATTCAAATTGTCCGATTTCTCCGTATTCTTCTCTATAGCCGTATTTAATTTGTATGAAGCCTTTTCCAGACCTGTTATCTTCTCAGACAGCTCATCCCGCTTTACAAAAAATTCCTTATGATTCTTGTTCAATTCCTCTCTCTTGTCTGAGAACTCAGCAAGCTTGCCCTCTGTATCAAGAATATTCTTCTTGCTCGCCGATATACTGTCCTCTATAGCACGGATTTGCTGCTCCAGCTTCGTAATCTCATTAACAGATTCCTCTATCTGACCTATATACTGCTGCATCTCCTCAGAAAGACGTTCCTCATCCTGCTTTATTCTTCGTATATTTTCAAGTATAAAGTCTTCCTTCTGCTTCATGGTATTGAATTCAATAAGAAATGCTGATACATTATCATTCGACTTTGACAGCTCTTCTCGTTTCTCTTCAACAATAGCTTCCAGTTCATCGATGCGGACTTCACATTCCTTCTTTTGCTCTTCATGCTTTTTGTTGTTATCAGCCAGATTATTCTTATTGTTATTTATCTCTGTTATCTGGTTATTCAGCTCTCCTATTTCTTTTTCTATAGAAGCAAATGCGTTTGCCGATTCCTGCATGCGGGCATTTACCTGCTCTATACTCATGGTAATGGTATTTTTCTCAAGGTACGTCTTCTGCAATCTGACATTCAGCTCTTCTATAGAGGAGCGAAGCTCATCTCTTCTTGCTTTTAACGCTTCATCCAGCTTTGCAGCTTTTGCGGCAGTTTCATTCAGTGCTTTCATCTGCTCCTTAAGCTCGTCCAGCTCCCTCTTTCTTCCTAAGAGATTACTCGAATTTCTGAAAGCGCCACCAGTCATGGAACCACCCGGATTGATAAGCTCACCCTCTATGGTAACGAGCCTGAGACTCTGATTGTACTTTCTTGCTACAGCAAGCGCATTATCTATATTGTCTACTACAACAATCCGTCCTAACAGATTTTTTACAAGAGCGTCATATTTTTTATCGACCGTTACCAGCTCAGACGCTATTCCCACAACACCCTTTTCACCAAGAACATCATTTCTTACCTGTCCCCAGTCTGTTATGGTATTCAGCGGAAGGAAGGTTGCCCGTCCCAGCTTATTTGTCTTTAAGTAGGATATCATCTTCTTGGCTGTGTCGTCATCCTCCGTAACAATATTCTGGATGCTTCCGCCAAGGGCAGTCTCCACTGCGATTTCATATTCTTTATTGACATCTATAATATCAGCAACAACACCGATAATGCCCGGATTTGACGCCTTCCGCTCCATAACCTTACGAATACTGTTGCCATATCCATCATATCGTTCGGTAATGTTGCGGAGTGCTTCCATCTTGGAACGGGTGGCGGAAAGCTTTTCATTCGTGTTATGTATCAGCTCCCGGTTTACCTTATTTTGATTCTGGTTATCGGCAAGCTCCGTCTCCTTTTCATCAAGACTTCCCGTAATCTCCTTTACATCTGCTTCGAGAAGTCCAAGCTGCCCGTTTAGCTCTTCATATTCCTTTCTGTCATTGTTATCATCACTCTTAAACTGAAGAAAACGCTGGTTCAGCTGTGTCTTTCTGAAATTGATATTTTCAAGCATGGCATCATATCTGCCTACCTTTGCCTGAAGCGAACCGCTTTCATGTATGTATTCTATAATATTTGATTTGCAGTCCTCTATTTCCTGCAAGCACGCTTCTATATATGCCGATATATCTTCATTTTCTTTTTTTGCTTTATTCAGCTTTTCTTCTATGGCACCCACTTCCTCATCAAAATGGGATTTTCTATCATTATAATCAGAAAGTTCACGATTTCCATCATCGATTTGCTTCTGAAGCCTGTCTATCTGGTCGTGAATATTCTTATCATTCATTTTATGGGCAATAATCTGCTGGTTTATTACATTAATCTCACCTTCTGAGCGTTCCTTTTCCAGCTTATACTCATGGATTTCATTTCTTGATGTCTCTATAACCTGATTCAGCTGCTCTATCGTCTGCTCAATCCTATCATATTCTTCCTTTGTCTGCTCATAAGCCTGTTTATTTTCAATAATATCGTCGTCAACAATTTTCTGTTTCTCAATATCCTCTTCCAAAACAGCCTTAATCTGCTCTATCTCTATCAGAAAGGCATTTACATCCAGCTTCTTAAGCTCAGATTTAAAAAGCAGATATTGCCTTGCAGTTTCAGACTGTTTCTTAAGAGGTCCAACCTGCTTTTCCAGCTCGCCGAGGATATCATTAACACGACTTAAGTTTTCTCTTTCCGCTTCCAGAGACTTCTCAGCAGCAGCCTTATTTTTCTTGAACTTGACAATACCTGCCGCCTCATCAAAAAGCTCACGTCTTTCCTCCGGCTTACCATTTAAAATCTTTTCTATCTGACCCTGTCCGATAATGGAATAGCCTTCTTTTCCGATACCTGTATCAAAGAAAAGGGAATGAACATCCTTCAGTCTGCTGACAGTACCGTTTATAAGATACTCCGACTCTCCTGAACGATAGACACGTCTTGCTACGGTTACCTCATTATAGTCAACAGGCAGAGAATGGTCGCTGTTATCCAGTGTAATGGCAACATATGCCGACCCCTGCGCTTTTCTAAGCTGTGTACCTGAGAAAATAACATCCTCCATCTTAGAACCACGAAGGCTCTTGGCGCTCTGTTCACCGAGAACCCATCTTACGGCATCGGCAACATTACTCTTACCTGAGCCATTTGGCCCTACGATACATGTTATTCCATGATTGAATTTGAAAATTATTTTATTTGCAAAGGATTTGAATCCGTTAACCTCTATGCTCTTTAAGTACATAATTTAAACCTGCTTTTTCTTTAATTCTAATAGTGCATTATATGCTGCCGTCTGTTCAGACGCTTTTCTCGAAACCCCTTCACCTCTGGCTATAGCCACACCATCAATGACTGCATCTGTAATATATTTTTTGTTATGGTCCGGTCCGACCTCGTCTATCAGATGATAGGACAGCACCTTCCCTTCCTTCTGCATCAGCTCCTGAAGCGTCGATTTGGCATCGTAAAAAAGGGATTTTGTTTCAATATCATCCAGTAAATAAGTATATACAAATGCTTTTGCCGGCTCAATACCGCCATCCAAATAGATTGCCCCTAACACAGCCTCAAACAAATCACATAAAATGGAATTTCTGTCCCTTCCTCCGGTCATTTCCTCGCCCTTGCTCAAGAGCACAAACTCACCAAATCCTAAGGACTTTGCAATCTGAGAGAGCGTAAATTCACAGACAAGACTGGCACGAAGCTTGGTCAGCTTGCCTTCTTTATAGTCTTTTTTATGGGTATAAAGATATTCACTCACGATAAATTCAAGTATGGCATCCCCCAAAAACTCCGACCGCTCGTAGGATTCCAGTTTATTTATTTTTCTTTCATTCATATAAGATGTATGCGTAAGAGCCGTTATCAGATAATCCATACATTGAAATGTATATCCTATTCTTTTCTCCAACTCATGATAATTTCTATTATTCATTTGCCTTTACCATTTCTTTTCCTAATTCCTCAGCTATTTTTTCATTTACGGCATTTTCCTTAAAATTAATACACTGGAAAATCGCACTCTTTACTTCCTCATTGTGAGAATTACCATGAATTTTCACAACAAGTCCCTTAAGTCCTAAAAGTGGTGCGCCACCTTTATTCTTCGCATTAAATCGCTCCTTAAGGCCATTCAGAGAGCTCTTTATCAAGGCTCCGCCTATCTTGGTCTTAAAAGACGACATAATTGTATTTTTAATTTCCGAAAGAAGCATTTTGGCAAGACCTTCATACAGCTTTAATATTACATTTCCGACAAATGCCTCACATACGATAACATCGGCTGCACCATTCGGAATTTCTCTTGCTTCTATACTGCCCACGAAATTGATTTCCTTACATTCTTTCAGAAGGGGATAGGTCTCTTTTACAAGAGCATTTCCCTTTTCCTCCTCATCACCTATATTTACTATGGCAACTCTTGGATTTTTAACCTTTTCTATATTCTCCATGTATATTGAACCCATCTTGGCAAATTGAAGAAGGTGTTCAGGTCTGGCATCAACATTGGCACCACAATCTATCAGCAGTGAATAGCCTTTGCTGGTCGGCAAAAGAGGGGCAAGAGGAGAACGCTTCACCCCCTTAGAACGACCTACAACAAGCTGTCCTCCTGCAAGAATGGCACCTGAGCTTCCGGCTGAAATGATGGCATCAGCCTCACCGTTTTTCACCATATTCATACCAACTACAAGAGATGAATTTTTCTTTGTTCTTACCGCAGAAACAGGAGCATCATGGCAGGTGATTTCTTCCTGAGCGTCTACAACCTTAATGGCTGATTTGTCATATGTATACTTTGCAAGCTCACTTTTTATAATATCTTCTTTTCCCGTCAGAATAATCTGAGCCTTAGCACCCTCATTTATCGCTTCAACAGCTCCTCTAATAATCCATTCCGGCGCATAATCGCCACCCATCGCATCTACTACTATCTTTGTATCACTCATACTATTTTCTCCCATATTTCTACATACTTTGCATTGTCAAAAAAAGGCCCGACAGACCTTTTATTCTTGTATGCTGGACATAAACATACATTGTTATTATATATACAAGGATAATTAAAGTCAACAAAACGGAACCAAACTTTCCTAATAAAAATGGAAATGCCTTATCCGGACAAAATAAAAAAAGACTCTCCACCAAAGTGAAAAGTCTGTTTTTCTATTACTCAGCTACTGAGATAATCTCTTTCTTGTTGTATGAACCACAGTTCTTACATACTCTGTGTGGTACCATTAACTCGCCGCACTTGCTGCACTTTACTAATGTCGGTGCAGACATCTTCCAGTTTGCTCTTCTCTTATCTCTTCTTGCCTTTGAGCTCTTATTCTTTGGACAAATTGACATTAATCACACCTCCTCAATTCTTCAAGATGTTTGCAAAAACTGATAATCTCGGATCCGGAACAAAATCGTCACAATCACATGATTCATAGTTCAGATTTTTTCCACACACCTTACATAATCCCTTGCAATCATCCTTGCAAAGAACCTGTACCGGAACTAAACTCATCAGTTCCTTCTCTAATAGTGCGTCCATATCGATATTACAGTCATATAAATAATTTAATTCATTAATCTCGTAGGTATTATCAGACTCAAAAATTGCCATATCGATTATCTCATCAATCGTGGCGGTAAAATCCTTTTTTACCTCATCAAGACATCTGTCACAGAGCATTTTAAGTGTTACTTTACACTTACCTGATATATTGACTCTTCGCTTGCCCTCATTTTTAAGGGTAAGAACAAAATCATCAATATTTTCTGCAACATATACATTACCGTTAAATGAAAACTCCTTTAAACCGGAGGTTACATTTATTTCCTGTACCAATCCTTCAGTTGATAAAATCTCAGATAAATCAATTAACATAATATCTCCTAAAAATCGCACATTGGTTATTATACATATTTGGACATTCTTTGTCAACAATAAAATTCCAAATATATGCATATATTTCTACTGTTTAGCCGGACGATAGCTGCAATGTGTCTTGTATACATATTTTCCTTATATACGATTCCTTTATTTCACAAGTGCAACGGTTTCTCTTGCGATGGCGAGCTCTTCGTTGGTAGGGACTATCCATACGGAGACTTTCGAATCTGCTGTTGAGATTTTCATTTCTTCACCGCGTGTCTCATTGTCTTTCTCATCAAGTTTAATTCCCATAAATTCAAGGCCTTCGGTAGCGAGTCTTCTTACATACGGGTTGTTCTCTCCTACGCCTGCCGTAAATGCAATGGCATCAACACCGCCCATAGCAGCGGCATAAGAACCGATAAACTTCTTGACATGATAAGCAAATACATCGACTGCAAGACGACATCTGTCATTTCCTTCGGAAATACCCTTGTCCAAATCTCTGAAATCACTGGAAACGCCGGAAAGACCAAGCATACCCGATTTTTTATTTAATATCTGATTAATTTCTTCTACTGTCTTGCCTTCTTTTCCTGCAATAAATTCGATTATGGCAGGGTCAATATCTCCTGTTCTTGTTCCCATCGGAAGACCTGCAAGCGGTGTAAGTCCCATTGTCGTATCTACGGACTTACCGCCTTTTACCGCCGTAATACTCGAACCATTTCCCAGATGACAGACAATCACGTTGCAGTCCTCCGGTTTCTTGCCTATGAGCTCAGCCAGTCTTTTTGATACAAAGCTGTGGCTTGTACCATGAAAACCATATTTCCGAATCTTATAGTTTACATAATACTCATATGGTAAACCATATATGTATGCTTTGTCAGGCATAGTCTGGTGAAATGCTGTATCAAATACAGCAACCATAGGTACATCAGGCATAAGCGCTTTACACGCTCTTATTCCGATAAGGTTGGCAGGATTGTGAAGAGGCGCTAAATCATTGCACGCTTCTATCGTCTTTATAACCTCATCAGTTATAATTGTAGACTTGGCAAATTTTTCACCGCCATGAACGATTCGATGTCCTACAGCATCAATCTCATCAAGTGATGAAATCACGCCTGTCTCCCTGTCAAGCAGCGCATCAAGTACATACCTTACCGCTGCATTATGGTCAGGCATATCGGCATCTATTGTATATTTGTCCTTACCTGTTGTGGCATGTGTAAGCTTTCCATCTATGGTAATACGCTCACAAAGTCCCTTTGCCAATACTTCTTCCGTCTCAGAATCAATAAGCTGATATTTTAATGATGAGCTTCCACAATTGATAACTAATACCTTCATTTATATTACCTCTTTATTTTCAAATTCTGTATGTACTAATCTTTATATCTATCCTTCGGTCTTGCTTTCAGGATTCCCGCCTCATGCGCCTGTGCCTGAATAGCCGTTATTGCAACAACACCTACGATATCGTCAGCGCAACAGCCTCTGGACAAATCGTTTACAGGCTTTGTTATCCCCTGTGTAACAGGACCATATGCGTCAGCCTTTGCAAGTCTCTGTACCAGCTTATAGCCGATATTGGCTGCATCAAGGTCCGGAAATACAAGAACATTTGCATGCCCTGCAACTTCGCTCCCCGGCGCTTTTGATGCTGCAACCTCCGGCACAAGTGCGGCATCTGACTGAAGCTCGCCGTCCACCTTAAGGTCAGGGTATTCCGCTTTAACAATCTGTGTTGCCTCTATTACCTTCTCTACATCAGGATGCTGTGCACTGCCTTTCGTCGAATGTGACAGCATGGCAACAATCGGTTCTACTCCTACAAGAAGCTCAAAGGATTTTGCCGACTGCTCTGCTATATCAGCAAGCTCCGATGCTGAAGGACTCTGATTGAGACCTGCATCCGAGAATACAAAGGCACCGTTTGCCCCCATATCACAATCAGGAACAACTACAAGGAAAAATGCCGATACGATTCTTGTTCCCGGAGCAGTTTTAAGAATCTGTAACGCTGCTCTAAGTACATCTGCCGATGCATTAATTGCTCCGGCTACCATACCGTCTGCATCATCATTCTTTACCATCATACATCCAAAATATAATCCATTATTCAGAAGAAGGTCTCTTGCCTTTTCAGGAGTCATGCCCTTCTTTCTTCTCATTTCAACAAGTATATCCACATACTCATCAAACTTCTCATATGTGGCAGGATTTACAAATTTTGCCCCTTCAAGATTGAGGTGTCCGGCTCTGTCTAATATTTCTTCTCTATCACCAATCAGAATTATATCAGCTATATCCTCTGCCAAAACTTTTGCCGCCGCTTCAATGGTTCTCATATCCGATGTCTCCGGCAAAACAATTGTTTTTTTGTTCTGTCTTGCTCTTATCTTTAGCTGTTCAATAAACTTCATCGTTTATATCCCCTTTCGATTTTTCTATAAAAACACTAAAAATAGTTTACCCTATTCAGCAATTATTTTCAATAAATTTCCACAAAGAAATTGTCTTTTTATTGATGCAATATGTTGAAAACTACCATTTTTATATGAGCGATATCTCCTTGGTTATCCAGAACCCTGTCACAATGAGCTCTGAAATATTCCTCAGACTCCTGTGAAGCAATTACAGACTCTGCTCTTTGCCTTGTATACCCTCTAAAATCCATCAGTCTTTTTACACGAAGCTCTTTGCTGCAATATATATACCAGAGTTCGTCACATATATTTTTGTATCCGTCCTGAATCAGAAGTGCCGCCTCTATAACAAACAGCTCTGTTCCAAGCTTTCTCTGTTCTTCAATTCGTCTTATTATGTCTTCTTTGACAGCAGGATGTGTTATCGAATTTAGCTTTTCCAATTTTTCTCTGTCATTAAAAACCACATTTCCAAGTTTTCCTCTGTCAATCGTTTTATTCTCGGCAAGAATATTCTTGCCAAATTCCTCAACGATCTTTTCGTATGCATCCCCGCCCAGCTCCATAAGCCTGTGCGCCAGACTGTCAGCTTCAATGATATATGCGTCATACTCATCTTTTAATATATTCAGGACTACTGACTTTCCCGAACCTATCCCGCCTGTTATTCCGATTATCTTCATTCTCTATGCCTCATATCTGTCTGCTGTTCATCATATTTTACCGTATTCCATAATATCGATATTCCATCAATCCTTACTTTGCATCATACCAGTTATTTCCGACAGCCAGACCAATCTCAAGCGGAATGAAAAGCTGTGCCGCATTCATCATCTCCTCGGTAACAATATCCTTGACAATGTCCACTTCATCTGTTGCCGTCTCTATTAAAAGCTCATCGTGAATTTGCAAAATAAGTCTTGATTTCAGCTTCTTTTCCTTAAGCTTCATATTTACATGTACCATGGCAATCTTTATAATGTCCGCCGCAGTTCCCTGAATAGGCGAATTCATGGCTACTCTTTCTCCGAAGCTCCTCTGCATAAAGTTTGAAGATGTTATCTCAGGAACAGGCCTGATTCTTCCAAACATGGTTTTTACATATCCGTTTTCCTTTGCATGTCTGACCTGTTCATCAAGAAACAGCTTGATGTCCTTATACGTCTCAAAATACTTATCTATATACTCAGAGGCTTCTTTTCTTGATATACCCAGATCCTCACTCAGTCCAAATGCACTGATTCCATACACGATTCCAAAATTTACCGCCTTTGCATTTCTACGTTGAAGGGCGGACACCTCGGAAACAGGTACCCCAAATACCTCAGAGGCAGTCTGTGAATGTACATCTATCTCCTCAAGAAACGCCCTCTGCATAACCTTGTCATTCGACATATGTGCAAGAACGCGTAATTCGATTTGGGAATAGTCTGCATCTACAAAAATATATCCGTCATCAGGAATAAACGCTTTTCTGATTAATCGTCCAAGCTCCATACGCATAGGTATATTCTGAAGATTCGGCTCTGTTGAGCTGATTCTTCCCGTAGCTGTTATGGTCTGATTAAAGGTACCGTGTATTCTGCCATCGTCACTTATATAATTGACTAGTCCTTCCGCATATGTGGAATTCAGCTTCGTAAGCTGCCTGTATTCCAATATATCAGGGATAATTGGATGCTCGTTCTTTATCTTTTCAAGTACATCCACACTTGTAGAATATCCCGTCTTCGTCTTTTTCCCTCCGGGAAGTCCCATTTCTTCAAACAACACAGGACCCAGCTGTTTTGGTGAATTGATATTAAAATCATGCCCTGCATAGGAAATAATATTTTTTGACAGCTCGTCAATACGCCCCTGCAATTTTTTGCTGTATTCCTGTAGCGCAGCCCTGTCTACTCTTACACCGTGTTTCTCCATATCATAAAGTGCATAAACCGTCGGAAGCTCTACATCATAATACAACGTATATAAATCCAGCTCTTTCAGCCTGCCCCTTACCGATTCAAGACTCTTATATGGAACCATTGCTTTATATGCAAAAAGCTCCATAAACGATTCACTGATAAATGTAAACAAATTAAGTTCCTGCTTGCCGATAAGCTCTTTTTCATCAGGCAGATTGATATCAAGATAATCCCTTGCGATATCATCATAATCATAGCTGTCCTGCATAGGATTAATCAGATATGCTGCAACTCCAATATCAAATATACCCGATGTATATTCATCATAACGAACAACCTTTAGTGCTTCCTTCAAATCAATAAAACATATCTCTATACGTTCCTTTGCCACATCACCAAAGAACGCCGTCAGCTTATCTTCTGTTATATCATTTCCGCATTGTATAATATAGACATCTCTGTCGGATACTGCCACAGATGCGCCCATAACACATTCGTCAGAAGCTACAATATATGCTCCTATCCTTCCGCTTTGTTTTATCTTTTCAAACAGCTCCTCAAGCTCCTCATTTTTTATAATGACATGCAGCTCAGGTTTCAGTTCTACATTTACTTCCTGACTGTCAAATCTGTTCATCAGGCTCTTAAACTCAAGCTTCTTAAAGAGCTTATACGTATTGTCATTGAACATATCTTTAATATCTGCATCCTCGATACTGATATCGAGCTCACAGTCCAGCTTTATCGTCGCAAGTTCCTTGGATAATATGGCCTGTTCCCTGTATTCCATAAGATTTTTCTGAGCCTTTGCAGGCTTGATTTCATCTACGTGAGCGATTGCATTTTCTACCGAACCATATTCTATAATTATTTTAGCAGCAGTTTTTTCTCCGATTCCCGGCACTCCCGGTATATTGTCGGAGGTATCACCCATAAGACCTTTCATATCTATAAACTGCGCAGGCGTTACTCCATAGAGATTTTTTACATCCTCCGCATAATAATTTTCAACGATTGTTCCGCCTTGCTTTGTCTTTGGTATCCTTACTAAGATACTGTCTGTTGCAAGCTGCAGCAAATCCCTGTCACCCGATACAATTACAACATGATAACCTTCTTTATCCGCAATACGGGAAATCGTGCCAATCAGGTCGTCGGCTTCATAGCCACCTTTTTCCACAGTCATTATATTCATAGCCGCAAGCACTTCTTTTATAATAGGGACCTGCATATGAAGCTCCTCCGGCATCGGTTTCCTTGTTCCCTTATATTCTTTAAAAATCAGATGTCTGAAGGTAGGCTGCTTTACGTCAAAGGCAACACACATATGATCCGGCTTTTCTTCATCCATAACCTTAAATATGATATTTAAAAATCCTAAAACAGCATTTGTATGAATCCCCTCATGGTTTGTTAAATCCGGCAATCCATAAAACGCTCTGTTTAATATACTATGTCCGTCAATTATCAGTATTTTCTTCATTTTCCTTAACCTCTTCCTGAAGCAATATATCGCTAAAAGTCATATGAGAATTATTGTAGGACTTAACATTCGCCATAAACAGCAGACCTTCATCTGTCAACTGTTCCTCCGGTGAATCCTCCTCATATATATTCTCCAAATATGCCAATGTATAATCGGCATCCTTAAATAGTCTGTCCTTAAACACTTCTGCATACATATATTCAGGCTGTTCCTTAAGCTTTGCTGCCTGATCATACCTGTACACCTTATCAAGCACTCCGCTATAAACCCACACAAGACCCGTCACAACAGCTGCTATTACTATCATGATTGTAGAGGTCGCAATACGCTTAACTGCGGTCATGCGGGTCATTTCTTCATCAAGTCTTTTGTTAAGCGCTTCTTCAAAATTGGTAGACACATTATCAGATTCGTCAAGCTGCTTCATTCCGACGATAAGTGTATAATAAATTTCCAATTCTTCAGCACAATTCTCGCAATTCCTTACATGCTTAATAAACTCCCTCAATTCTTCATCAGGGAGTTTATTATCAATAAATGCCATTATTTTAGATTGTGCCTCTAAGCAATTCATATGATTTGTACCTCTGGTTATAAGTCGCTGTTTTATCTTATTTCGTCACTGCCGTCATCATCTGTATTTTCTATGGATTTTATAACAACATAGTAGCCTTCACCCTTTTCAGGTGTAACAAGCACCCGGTCTCCGACCTTGTGACCGAGAAGTGCCTTGCCCATAGGTGAAATATTGCTTATCATGCCATTTAATACATTTCCTCTGACAGTTGTAACGATTCGATAGGTTTCTTCCTCATTATCTTCCTCAAAATAAACCGTAACCGTATTATTGATTCCAACCTCGTTATCAGCCGATTCATCAGATATAACATGAGCCGTTCTAACCATTCTGTCCAAATATCTTATTCTGCGCTCATTGGCATTCTTATCCTTTTTTGCTGCATAATATTCAAAATTCTCACTCAAGTCGCCCTGCGCTCTGGCTTCCTTTACAGCCTCCAGCTTCTCCTTGCGGACAACGACCTTGCGATATTCTATTTCCTCCTCCATTTTCTTGATATCTTTCTCTGTCAACTGATGATACATATACAGTACCTTCCTCCTGTATGATTTATGTTCTCACTTATTATTGGTACACAATGTGAAACTTCCTAAAGGACTGGCATCACATACTGTGCTATCGCTTGTATTCGTTAAGTGTCCAATACCATAACCCCGCAGTACACCTCGCCTGCGTTGCGCTAAGGCTCGGACACGGGCTTCGCGAATATTATACCACATACAGCGTATAAATTACAGAAAATGTTTCATCAAGTTTGTGTCAAGCAATCGTTGGCAACTTTCTCTTTGTTTTTCTCAATGATATTTG
>CAZATW010000017.1:0-40390 GCA_964488185.1 uncultured Coprococcus sp.
GCAAGCATGGTCTTGGCTTCACCTTTTGATTCGCCTCGTTCCTCGCCTATTGCTTTGCCCATTGCTTCACCAATAGCCCTGCCTCGTTCCTCACCTTCCCTATATCCTTCTGCCCTTTCCGCTTTCAGCATCCTCCTGCGTTCTTCCTTCTCGTCATACTCATATATGCTCATCTTGACCACCTCTGCCTTCTGGTGCATTAGAAAATCCCTTAAAATTCCATTTCTTATGCACTCATTTACTGCCTTTTCCACTGCTTCCTCAAGAGGCATATATTCCCGGTACTCTTTTATCAGCTCGGTGTATGTAACATACTGGTCAAGAACAGGGCAGTTTCTTTTAAGCTCTTCATTCCTGCCTTTGCTGACATTGAAAACTTTGACTTTAAGTTCCAGTGATGGTTCTTCTTTTTGGGCACTATCACCGCCACCCATAAAGGAATCCGAAAGCCTAAGTTCATTATACTCCGGGTATCTGCCTCCTCCATTATAGAATACCACAAATTCAGGATTTGGCAACTCTATTCTGCCGGTTCCGTAGATTGAAAGTTCCTGCTCATTTTTCTCGTAATTGTGAAAAATGTCGGCTATGTAATAAAGATTTCTAAGCGGCATATTGGGGTTCCATGTTGCCTGTTGTTCATACAAGACAGTGTGGTCATGTATCAAAAATGACACATCATTCTTGATATTCATATATACTGCGTTTTCAAGGGTGTTAAACCTTAACTGCGTTTCGTCTGTGTAATGTTTTCCGCACAGACCGTTGTACAGTTCAAGTGCATTTTTCGGATTCTTATACAGCATGCGAAACACTGTATCCTTGTGATTTCTTAGTGCCTGATTTCTTAATATTTCTGTCAATTAACCTCCTTTTTCTTAAGTGTGCGCACGATTTAAGAATGTAAAGTATGGATTTTTTAAAATCACATAACTTAATTTATATTTTATATCTTATAAGTATATTTATATTATAATATGATACTTATATATTGTCAATATATTATTGATATATTTTGAATTTTTCTAATTATATTTCCTTGAATAAAATGGCGTTGGGTAAAAGCTGTATTAACAACTTTGATTAGGGTACCAAAAGGGTGTTTTTGAAAATAATTTTTGTGAAAATCGTCGATGTCATTATAGAAAATGCTTTTTGACATCCTGATCAAATGATGTTGGGGTCAAATAGCCTACAACATAGCACCCTAAAAATCTCACATAACCTATCTGTCATCCAGCCGCCTTTTTGCTATAATAAGCAGTAGGAAGGCAGGCGGTCACAATGGCATTTAGAACTAATGATACTCAACAGTATTCTCTGACGGACAGCGTTAACGGTCTTACATTGAGGGAACAAAAAGCTCTAGAAAAATCATAGGCGAAAGTATTTGCTGATGATATTTTTCCGGCGATTGGATGAAGAGCCTTTTCGGGTGCTCTACTTAACAAGAACCCAGTCACGCGGCATTACCCTGGTAAATATCTGCATCGGCGCACTCATCATAAAAGGAAATTTTTAGAAAATTGGTTTCCATGTTGTCGTGCCGGGGCTGCTTGACACCAGACAGAAAATTAAGTATTATTTTATCGGGTGCAGGGCACCTGAAAAAGTACATTTTAGGCGAGTAAAGTTCACATTCAAATCATTTTATCAATGCAGTATTGCAAGCAGTGCTTGAATTTATATATATAAATTTGATACGCAAGGGAGGAAAAATGCTTTACATAGATAATGAGACACTCAGAAAAATTCAGATGGTTCAGCTTGAACTGCTTAAGGAGGTTGACAGAATCTGCAAAAAGTGCGGCATCCATTATAATATTATTGCCGGGACGCTGCTTGGTGCGGTGCGGCACAAGGGCTTCATTCCGTGGGATGACGATGCCGATGTCGCATTTCTTCGGAGCGAATACGAAAAGTTCCGCAAAGCTGTAAAGACAGAGCTTGATACGGAAAAATTCTGCTTTCAGGATCACAGAAGTACAAAAGGATACCGTTGGGGATACGGCAAGCTCCGTAGAAAAAATACCTTGTTTTTAAGGGAATTCCAGGAACATATGCCGTACATGCAGGGAATATTTATTGATATATTTCCGCTGGACAGTGTGCCTGACAATTATTTTCTGCGGAGCATAAAGAACTTTGAATGCTTCTGTGTCAGAAAAATACTGTGGGCGAAGGTTGGAAAGACCGCAGACAAGAGATTTGCCATGCGCATATGGTTTTCGCTGCTTGACAAAATTCCTGAGAAAAAAGTGCTTGCCTATTATAATAATATGGTGCGGCGCGCATACAGGGCAGAGAGGCTGAATAAGCCGAGAATGGTGAGAATACTTATGTTTCCTGCGCCGAATACGGAATACGGTTACTACAGAAACTGGTATGAGTGCAGTGCGGAATTTGTGTTTGAGGGCGTCAGCTTTAGCGGCATCAGGGATTATGACAGTTATCTTACATTTAAGTTTGGCAGTTATATGGAACTTCCGCCTGAGGAAAAGAGAAAGATTCATCCGGTAAGCAGCCTTATAGTGGAAGCCTGATGCAAAAAATTTTTCTGAAAGAGGAGAGAACGTGTTATGGGCTTATAAGCGGGGATAATGAAAGGAAAACCTTACTGTTAAATGCTATTCCGGGAAATAACCGGCTGTTTGTCTTTGAAAATATGACAGGGGCGCAGTTTCTTGACTTGACAATGGAAATATGCCATATAACCGACTGGTATGCTTGTTGCGGAATCTGCCATAGGGGGACTTCTGGGATCAGTATTAAGACGCCGTCTGCAGCTTAAGACACGCATAAAAATTGAAACAAAACTAATAATATATATTTTATACACAAAAAAATTAGGGGGGGGTAAATTATATTGACTTTTGACGGACCAGCTGTTATAATATTTTCAATAGGTTAGAACAGTAATATTTTATGAGTGAGACGTATTAAGTTTTATAAAATGTTGCCGATATAATCTATGTAACGTATGGCAAGTGAATTTTGCTAAATCAAGCAAGGATGGGAAACTATGTCGAGAGAGAAGGCAGAAGAGAGGAGAAACAGCAGACTATCACAGATGTACAAAAGCGAGAAGAAAAGCAGGCTGCCAGTAATCATTCCTGTAATTCTTGCTGCTGTTGTGTGTCTTGCTGCGGTAGTCACGGTATGTGCGTCACTTAACAACAAAGAAGATGACGGTGTGAATGGCTACAATGTAGTAGTCACTCCGGAGAATGTCAGTCAGTTGGCGCAGCAGATGGGGCAGGATGATTATGTCCCCGTAGGTACATACGAGGTGAATATGAATTCGGAATGGGTTTTCCCCGATGGTGATTCAGCATCAACCAATGCATATGTTGGGAACAATGTTTCCAATAAGAATTCAGTGTATTTTACGGTAACGCTGGACGATGGCACGGAGGTTATGAAGTCACCGGTTATACCGTCAGGCAGTCATCTCGAGAATATCAGACTTAATACGAAGCTTGCGGCAGGAACATATGACGCGGTTGTAAAGTATTATCTGCTCGATAGCAAGGGCGAGAATATGAGTCATGTGTCGGTTAGCATTAAGATGACCATCCAAAAATAATTTTTCAAGGAGGAATTTTTTATGGTGAAATTCAAAAAGTTTTTGGCAATTTTTACAGCGGCATCGCTTGTAATTATGCCTATGACAGCCTTTGCGGCTGACAGCGACAAGGAACAGACAGCTACTGGACAGGGTACGGTGGAAAATGATAATTCTTCAGCTCCGTCTTATGATAAGGTAGTACTTCCTACGGTAGACGATTCAACGTTTAACTTCACACTGGATCCGGAGAAGCTCCTTAACCGGTACGATCCTGACAATTATACAGATGCTACTGCTACATTATTGTTCAAGTCGGTGTCTGCGGCTGCAACGATTAAGATATTGGACGGTAATAAAATAGCTTACACGAAGGCATGTAGTGCAGAAAGTGATACGAGTGGATTGAAAGAGAAAGTAACGTATGATTCTGATTCTAAAGCTTATACAGTAAACAGCACAGACTTTTATATTTGGACACCGGACACAGCAACAGGCAACGAGGGAGAGGGTAAATATACATTAGTTGACGCCTCTAATTTAGAAACATATTTTAAAGTTACACGTGATGAAAACGATACTGTAACTGCTGTAGAATTCAAGAATCCTAAGCTTGCGGATTCAGCATGTGACGGAACGCTTTATAAGCTTGGATATGAAGCTCTTGGCAATGAATCTGATGCTGTAGAGGCAACAGATTATGTAACAGCTGATGCTGCTGGTACTGTTACAGCTATTAAAGATTTATATTTTTCAACAGACGGCAGTACTTTTACGGCATTGGCAGCAGGCGATACTGATAAGTACGAATACACTGCGGCTAAAGTAACATACAATGCGAATTCAGATTCTGTTGAGATTGTCAACAAGTCTACAAAGGCAATGGATGTTAAAGCTGTTATGACAGTGAAGAATGCAACAGGACTTTCATTCTCTACAACGAAAGATTTTTCAGACACTGGTGATGATGAGAAACTTGTGTACCTCGCAGTTACAGACGGAACAACCCCGGCAGTTGTTGCCACAGTTGACAAAGACGGCAATGCAACAATCACAGGCGAGTATTCACTTGCTGCACCTAGTGCAACATCTTTGAAGTATCAGACATCAGACATCGACCCATTGACAGGAAGTCATATCTATAAGCAGTATATGCCACAGAATCTTTCATACGACAGTGTTGAACTTAAGGTTACAGGCGCTGCCAACGCAGATGTAACAGACGCTTGGAATGAGTATGCGGATACATTGAGGAACTACGAGAAAACTGATGACTCAGCTGTAACTAATGTTAGACCTACACTTGAGGTAGTATTTACAATAGCTGAGCATGTAGACAGATACATAAAAGAAACTACTATAACAACATCTGCAAATGTTTTGACTCTTAATCTTCCGGCAGGTGTTACGTTGTCAACGGTTCAGAGTGTAAAGGCAAATACATTGACAGACCTTACAACTGAGTGGTACACACTTTCAGGAAGTACACTTACAATTAATACAACAATTTTGAACAATACAGCTAATTTAAAGATAAAGGTTACATTCAGTGATGAGCATACTGAAGAGGTTACAATTGTTAGATCGTAAAGAACTTTGATTTAATGTTTAAAAGAGCAGTCACATTAACTGATATATCAATGTGGCTGCTCTTTAAAAATGCAGAGGAAATTAATGAATGACAAAAATAATAATATTAACATACTATTTACATCAGTCGGGAGAAGAAGTTATTTAGTTGAATACTTTAAAACTGCTATTAATGGACATGGAATGATACATGTTTCAAACTCCAATGGTGATACACCGGCATTTAAGGCGGCTGACAAATGTGTCATATCACCTATGATTTACAGTAACGATTATATAGATTTTTTGACGGATTACTGTCGTAAGAATAAGATAGACTGCATAATATCGTTATTCGATGCGGATTTGCCGGTTTTGGCAAAAAACAAATCTAAGTTTGAAATACTTGGCACAAGGGTTTTGGTTTCAGACGAAAAAGTTATCAGGATTTGTAATGATAAATATAGTTCATATCAATATCTTAAGGATAAAGGCTTTAACGTACCTGACACATTTTTGAATCTTGAGGATGTAAAATCCGCACTTAATAAAGGAAAGGTTGCATTTCCTCTTATTGTTAAACCAAGGTGGGGCATGGGTTCAATAGGGATTTTTGAAGTTGACAATCTTGATGAATTAGATATATTATATAATAAGTTAAATAAGGACATTAATAAGACTTACTTAAGGTACGAATCGCAAAATGATGATAATAATAAGATTATAATTCAGGAAAAGTTGACTGGAACAGAATATGGTCTTGATATTATTAACGATTTAGAGGGCAAATATAAGGTGACGTCCTGTAAGATTAAGTATGGTATGAGGGCAGGAGAGACTGATTGTGCAATGACAATAAAGAATAATGCACTTACGGAATTGGGGAAAAAAATCAGTGGTAGTCTTAGGCATATTGGAAATTTGGACGTTGATATTATTGAAATGGACGGTAGGTTTTTTGTATTGGAAATGAATGCTAGATTTGGAGGAGGATATCCGTTTTCTCATATTGGTGGGGTTAATTTGCCTTTAGCAATAATATCATGGCTTAAAGGAGAAAAAGAGCCTGTAGAATGTTTTAATCTAAGATATAATGTAAAGGGACATAAGGATATTCGCATAGTTGAATTATAAAATTTGGAGATGGATATGGATTACACAGAAATTCAAACTCCCTGCTATATAATAAATTACGAAAAATATGAAAAAAATTGCTTGGAATTTGAAAAGAATTTTCACAATATGTGGGGGGACAATCTTATTTTGGCATATTCTGTTAAAACTAATAACAGCAAAATAATGCTAAGCTTAGCTCATAACAGAAACTGGTATATGGAGACCGTATCAGAGCGGGAATATGAAATTGTAACAGGCGAGGGCTATGATAAGGTAATACTGAATGGTCCGATAAAAGGCGAAGCCTTAAAGGATGCATTGCAAAAGAATTATATAATAAATCTTGATAATTATAAAGAACTGGAAAAATATATTGAGTTGCATAAAATTTTTAACATAGATAGAGGAGTTGGATTAAGAGTTAATTTTGACTTGGAGAGGAACTGTCCGGGAGAAACAACTGCCGGAATGCATCCAAGTCGGTTTGGTTTTTGTTTAGAAAATTTTAGCTTAGAAAAAGCAATAGAAACCCTTAAGATAAATAAGATCAACATTGATGGACTGCATATGCATACAAGTACAAAAAGCAGAAGTATTAAGGTGTTTTCAGAGATATGCCGCATTGTATGCGAATTAAAGGAACAATATAATCTTAAATTGAAATACATAGACATCGGCGGCGGATTTTTTGGAGGAAGGGTTATTGATGGAAAACCGACAATATCAGAATATGCGTCTGTTATATGCGGGAGCTTAAAAGAGAAGTTTAATCCCCAAAATACAACTTTGATTCTTGAACCGGGAGCATCAATTACTGCAACTGCTGTTGATTATGTGACAAAAGTAGACTCGGTAAGAAATATAAGAAATGAGACTATTGTAACAGTGGACGGCTCACTATTGCACATTAATCCATTTATGGTGGATAGGGAGCCGGAATATGAAATAATTGGAAAAAGAAATGGAATAAAAGAGACGCAGTGGGTATGCGGAAGCACATGTATGGAAAATGATAGATTATTACTGCTCCTAAACGAAGAAGGGCTGAATGAAGATAATTATATTGTATTTCATAATGCAGGAGCATATACAATGAGTTTTAATAGCGAATTTATAAATAAAATTCCAAATGTATTTTTAAAGGATAAAAAATAATATTATCAGAGGCTTGGTTTATTATGAAAAAGATAATAGTATATGGGGCAGGAGCCTATGCAAATGTTTTTTATTATGAGGTAAAAAGAACAAATATAATGGAAATTGTTGCATTTGCAGTGGATAGTAAGTACATACAGGAGCAAAAAGATTTTTTGGGAATACCGTTAATTTGTTTTGAGAACTGCGAGGCGCTTTATCCTCCGGAAGAATATGATATGATGGTTTTGCGCGGTTATACCAGAATGAGAGATAGAAAAGCTATGTTTGATAAAGCAAAAGCGAAAGGGTATAAATTATGTAATTACATAAGTCCGGATGCTTATGTTGAGGAGGGAGTTCAACTCGGGGAAAATAATATAATTTTTTCAAATGCATTTATCGGACATCACGGAAAAATGGGAGATGGAAATATAGTAAGACAAAATGTCTATCTTGGACATCAGTTTAATCTTGGCAACCATATTATTATATCCTCAGGTTGCACCATAGGAGGAAACTGCAAAATCGGAGATATGAGTTTTATTGCACTGGGAGCGGTGATAATTGATTCTATAAGCATAGGGGACGAATGTTTAATTGGCGCAGCATCAAATGTGGTAAAAAATATAGATTCATTCTCTAAGTGCGTAGGAAATCCCGTTCGTGTGATAGGAAATCTTGAGGAGACAGGTGTGGTTGTAAAACCGCGATAAGGAGAGTATTTGGTATGGATAAGGAAACATTTTTAAGAAAACTTGAAACAAATAATATCAAAAAAGATATCATAATTTTATTAAGAAACGCATCTCTGCCTTTGGTCATGTGGGGTTGCGGGCAGGTCGCAGAGGATGTAAGCATATATTTAAGCAGTAACGGAATTAAAATTGATGCGGTATTATTGGATGAAAAATATTTTTCTGCGCAGACTCCGTCTGAATTTAGGGGGATTCCGATTATGAACAGGCGGCAGATTGCAAATAAATATGATAATTTTAATTTGATTATAGGACATGAACATTATGAATCAGGGAATGATATAAAAAAACAAATGCAGCAGATTAATGAAGTGTTTTATATACCAAGCCTGAATTACGGTCAATATAAAAATGTTTCCGCAAAGTGTGTGATTGATGAAGCCGACAGATATGTTAATCTTTGCAATAATCTTAAGGATCAGCTTTCTGTAAGTAATTTGTCAGCATACCTTAATACTAAAATTACTGGAGATGTAAATTACATAATTGATGCTTTTAAAGAACCAATGACTTTTTTCGACAATGACGTTTTTAAGGTTTCCGATGAAGAAGTATATATGGATATAGGCGCTTATGATGGAGATACTATTAAGCTTTTTTTGGCAACCTCCCAAAATAAATATAAAAAAATAATCGCAATAGAGCCAGATGAGGCTAATTATAATAATTTGGAAAAATTTATTAAAGAGAATTCATATAAAAATGTTGAATTAAGTAAGATTGGCGCATGGAATAAAAAGGAGGATTTGAAGTTTTATACGGGTAGTGGGCAAATTTCTTCCGTATCCATTGACAAAATCAATCATACAGATTCTGATGACAAAGTGATTATTCATGCGGATTGTATGGATAATATATTTGGACAGGAGAAAGTTTCGATAATTAAAATAAATTATTTTGACGGTGTTTTGGAAGCGTTGCAGGGGTGCAGGCAGATAATTGTTAATAATCACCCTAAACTGGTGGTTACGGTTGGTTTTGATATTTATAATATCTTAAAAGTGTCAGAGTATATTATGGGTCTTAATCAAAACTATAATATGTTTCTCAGATTTAATTCAGCCATGACTTCTAGATTTGTGCTTTATGCATACTAGTAGAATGTTTTAAATACCTTGTTTGAATAAATATTTTATTAGACAGTTATATGTAAGCTTTAAGGAGAAATTATAATGAATAAACTTATCATAAATTTTGTTCCAACAGGAATGTTAATGAAAAAAGAAGATACACCATATATTCCGTTGACACCTGACGAAATAATAAAAGATGTCAAAGCAGCGTGCGAGATTGGTATTTCCAGCGTTCATCTGCATGCAAGAAATATCAGGGATTTTAATCCGGCTTATGAGAAAGAAATATTTGAGGAGATTATTCTTGGAATAAGAGAATTTGCACCGGATTTGGTAATATCAGTAACTACCAGCGGCAGAATGTACAACGAACTGGAAAAAAGAACGGATGCGCTTAAATTGGAGGGGAGGGCCAAGCCTGACATGGGAAGTTTGACTTTAAGTTCGCTAAATTTCAACAAAACAGCTAGTATAAATGAGCCTAATATGATTGTTTCGATTCTAAATGAAATGAATGAAAGAGGAATACGACCAGAGCTGGAAGTGTTTGATAATGGAATGATTAACTATTCCAAGTATCTGATAAAAAAAGGCTTATTAAAGCCTCCGTATTATTATAGCTTGATATTGGGAAACATAGCATGTGCACAGCCTACACTGCTGCATACAGGTGTTCTCGTAAATGATCTCCCTGAGGGAGCAATATTTTCTATCGGAGCCATCGGACGAGCACAACTTCAGATGAATGCATTGGCGATTGTAATGGGCTACGGTATAAGAATAGGTCTTGAGGATAATATTTGGTATGATGATGAGCGCACAAAACTGGCAACTAATATGGATTACCTTATCAGGGCTAAAAATATAGCATCTGCAATGAACCGTGAAGTATGCATGCCGTCGGAGCTGAGATCTATGCTTAAGCTTAAACCTGGTAACGGACAATATGGAATTGATTAATAATTATATCTAACACTAAATATGAGGTGTAGAAATGTCAGAAGAAAATATTTTGGTAACAAGATCATCAATGCCGCCATATGAAGAATATATAGATGCAATTAAACCATTGTGGGACAGCCATTGGCTTACAAATATGGGAAAATACCATAAACAATTTGAAGCAGCAGTAAAGGAATATTTGGGAGTAGATGAAGTTTCATTGATGGTAAATGGGCATATGGCATTGGAAATGACTATTCAGGCATTTGGATTCCCAAAAGATTCAGAAGTTATCACTACACCATTTACATTTGTATCAACTACACATGCTATTGTAAGAAACGGACTAGTGCCGGTGTTTTGTGATGTTAAGGATAGTAATGGAACAATTGATGAGAGTAAGATAGAAAGTTTGATTACAGAGAGGACAGTAGCGATAATTCCTGTGCATGTATATGGTAATGTGTGTAATGTTGATGAGATTCAACGTATAGCGGATAAATACGGATTAAAAGTGATATATGATGCAGCCCATGCCTTTGGAGTAAAATATAAGGGCAAGGGGATTGGAAACTATGGAGACGCATCCATATTTAGCTTTCATGCTACAAAAGTTTTTAATTCTATAGAAGGAGGGGCAGTAACATTTTCTGATCATAGAATTTATGAAAGATTGTATGATTTAAAAAATTTCGGTATTCATGGAGAAGAGCTTGTAACCGACGTGGGTGCAAATGCAAAGATGAATGAATTTTGCGCAGCAATGGGATTATGTAATTTGAGGCATATAGATGAGGCTATAAATACGAGAAAGTATAAGTGGAATATCTACATGAAACTTCTAAAAGAAATGCAAGGAATCAGAGCCTTTACAGAAGATTCGGCGATAGAAAAGAATTATGCTTATTTACCAATTATTGTAACTGATAAATACAAAAGAACAAGAAATGAATTATATAATTATTTAAGAGAGAATAATGTTTTTTCAAGAAAATACTTTTATCCACTGACTTCTGATGTGGAGTGTTACAAGGGTAAGTATATTAATGGAAAAAGTGAGCTGAATGTTGCTAGAGAGTTATCTTCAAAAGTCCTTGTGCTACCGTTTTTTGAAGATATAACAGAAGAGCAGATAAATAGAATTATAATGTTAATGAAATAAATATGAGAAACGGTAGGAGAATAATAATGAAATGAGGATAGAGGATATTACGTCAGTTGAGAAAATTAATGATCAAAAAGTAAATGATGTTTTATTGACAGTTTGGTGTCTTACATACAATCATAAACAATATATTGGTGAGGCATTAGATAATATACTGAGTCAACAAGTTAATTTTAAATTTGATATTATAATATTTGATGATGCGTCTACTGATGGTACAAGTCAGATTGTTAGAGAGTATGCAGAAAAATATCCTGATATGATTAGAGCGTATATACTGAAAAATAATACATATAACCATAGCATGAAAGATGTAATGATTGATACATTTAAAAAGGAAAATTTAAAGTCAAAGTATGTTGCAGTATGTGAAGGAGATGATTATTGGACGGATTCAAACAAACTTCAAATGCAAGTGGATTTTTTGGAGAAAAATAAAGACTGTGTTATGACGATTCATTCTGCTAAACAAATGAATTATAGAGATAAAACCTGTGAAGAGATGCGCCCATTTAAAGAAGGGTATGTACCAATAGATCAATTAATAATGGAAACTAGTAGTATAATTCCAACAGCATCATCAGTGTTTAGATTAGAGGCGTATTTAATTGATGAAAAATTCCCAAATTGTCCTGTTGGAGATAAGAGATTATGGCTTAACGCAATTACAAAGGGCAAAGTATATTATTTTGACAAAGAAATGTCTGTTTATAGGTTTATGCATAATACGTCATGGACTAAGAATTATATGCTTGATGTTAGAAAACGATCAGAGATGTACTTAAAATTGGCAAAATTCTATTTTGAATATGACAAGTACACAAAAGGCGCTTTTAAACCATATCCAATATATAAGGGGTTATCCTTTATCTGTGGGATTGCAGAAGCGGCAGATAATTTAACAGAAGAGGCATATTGCTCTTTGTTTAGAGAATTAGCGGATAAATTTCCTTTTCTAAAGACAATTGAGACGCCAGTGCTTGATCTTTACAGGTATATTTATGTGACTGATTATGTGGGAAGCGAATTGGCAGATTATTGTAGCAGATATAACAATATATATATATATGGGGCAGGATGTTTTGGGAGAAAAATATATAGCGCTTTAAAGAAGCAAAATGTGAATGTGTGCGGTTATGTTGTATCAGACAATAGTAATGACGCTAATGTTGAACACAATATATATAAGATTAGCCAGATTGAGTTGAATAAAAATGTTGGTATAGTAGTTGCGGTTAATAACCGATATAGATATGAAATTGAAAGAGTATTAGAAAAGCATAATTATAATGATTATTGCGCGCCGTTTTGGATTATAAATGGAATAAATTAAAAACAATTAAGAAATGATTAATCAAGAACAAGGAGAGGAATGCACAATAGGTATTACTATATTTGCATTGTAGGGACTTTGAAATGAAACAAGTAATTATATATGGTGTGTATAACATTAATGTTAGAAGAAAAATAGAGTTCCTTTTAAATAAGGACTATTCTGTAATTGGTTATATGGATACATACCTAAAAAGTGATATTTTAGACAAAAAAGATATATTGCGATGGATGAATTAATTCATTTTGAATACGACTTTATTATTATTGCTGTCGCTAGTGAAAAGGCAAGTGATGAAATTAAAAGTAAATTGATAGAAAATGGGGTACAAGAGCAAAAAATAGTAAGTCCAATAACATTTTTTTACCATAGTGTTTATCAGAAAAATCTTGTTGACCATATAGAATTAGATTTGCTTTTGAATACGGAAGTTCTGATATTTGGAATGTCATATTCGTTAAGAGGAATTGATAAAGAACTAATTAAAAATAAATGTTTTGATTTTTCGTGGCATAGTTTGGATTTGTATTATAATTATAAAAAGAAAAATTAGGCGCTATATGGACCAATATACGTAAAGATACAATAGATGAGAACGAAAAGATTTACTTAAATTTTTTAGATGAAATATGTAGTGTTTCAGATAGAGTATTTCTTATTGTTCCACCGGCGATGATATCTGCAATTGATGATATAGAAAATATATGTAAAATGAAGACTATTTTTGAGAGTGTTGTAAATAAGGGGGGAAAATAGATATGATAGATATGTTCAGTGATAAAAAATTTCAGAATGAGAATCTGTTTTGCGATGCATTTCATCTGAACTACGATGGAGCGAAAGTTTTTACTGAAGTAATAAATAATATAATTGCTTAGTTTGTAGAAAGAAAGGAGACTATTATGAAAATTTGTGGATTTGGCTTAAGGTGGTTATATTTTAGAACTGCTGATGGAGCTATTGCAGGTTGTCCGTGGACTGAAGATTGTTATTTTGGAAATATATTTGAACAGTCATTTGACGAGATATATCATGGTGAGAGAGCTAATAAATATCGGGAGAGGCTGATGGCTCAAGATTATAGTAAATGTCTTAAAGCACATTGCCCACATTGTGCGAAGGGTACGGTGGATTCTGTGCTTGTTGATGTGGATGAAGTACCAAAGTATCCGGACCATTTATATTTATCTTTTGAAAATGTATGCAATTATAACTGTCCAAGCTGTACAGTGCATTGTATGATGGAAGCTAATAAAGGGACAGATTTGGAAAAGAAGTATCAGTATATTGAAGACCGGATTCGTCCTTTGTTACCCCATTTAAAATTTATAAGTGCGAATGGATTTGGAGAATTGTTTGTGAGCAAGCACATACTTAATCTTCTTTCAGATTGGAAGCCGTTGGCTCCTAAAGAGGAGTGTACTGTGGCGTTGGAAACGAATGGTTCACTGTTTAATGCAGAGAATTTTAAGAAAATAGAAAATTTGGGACAGTATAATCTTAGGGTACACGTTACGGTTATGAGCTTTGATGAGCATGTGTATCAGGTTCTTTCGGGAACTAAACTGCCGATAACTACAATTGAAGCTAATCTTAGATATATTAAGAGCCTAAGAGAACAGGGGATAATTAATTATCTTGAATTAGCAACAGTCGTTCAGGAGCGTAATTTTAGAACGCTCCCTGAGTTGACTAAAAGATTTATAGAAGAGTTTGGGGCAGATCAGGTAAGATTAAGACCATTTACGCCGTGGGGGAGGTTTGACAAGGCAACAGAATGGTTTGCTGATATCAGAAATCCCTACCATCCATATTACGAAGAGTATTTAGAGGTCATGAAAGATCCTATTTTTAAGCACCCGAAAGTTAATGACTGGGGTGGCGGTAATGATAGTGAGATTGGAGAACATCCGTACAAATATGGTATGTATAATGCACAGATTATGTCGCAGATGATTATCAATAAAGATTCCGTAAAAGATAAGATTAAGGCATTTTCTAAGAAATTTGCCGTGTACGGTGTGGGAATAATGGGTAAAACTTTAATCGATTTTATGAAAGATGAAAATTGTATCCAATATGCTATTGATAAGTATGCTAATGTAGAAGAGTATTCCGGCTGCCCGATTGTTAATTTAGAAGATTGTGAGAAGGTAGATAAGGATGTTGATATCATCGTTTCTATAATGTATGATAACAGAATTATTGATGAACAATTGGAAAAAGCCGGGTACGATCCTAAAAGAATTGTCAGAATTGATGAATTAATTATTTAAAATGCATATTTTGGAGATAGGTTACTATAAACAGGAAATTTATTATATACAATTTAATATTAAGAAAAGTCAATATTTGCCGATATATATTATAAATAGTACATAAGTGCAAATGGAGTTGCAAAATAATGGAAGGTAACAGCTCTGCACGATTAGTGTGGAGCTGGTTTTGTTTTATGGATAAAGTATCTTTGATAATACCGGTTTATAATACAGAGAAATATTTAAGACGATGCCTGGATAGTGCGTGCAATCAGACGTATAAAAATATGGAGATTATATGCATAGATGACGGCTCAACGGATGATTCCGGAAAGATTGCAGATGAGTATGGTCTGAGGTATCCTAATGTGAGGGTTATACATCAGCATAACCAGGGGGAAAGCGCAGCAAGAAATAAGGGATTAGAGGTGGCTTCCGGCGATTATATTGGGTTTATGGATTGTGATGACTGGATTGAGCCGGATATGTATGAAAAACTAATTACGAAAGCGGCTCGGAATCAATTAGATATTGTTTTATGCAGTTATTCAAAGGATTCAGATTGTGAAAGGGAAATCCCTGTAAATGATGATTATGTGACTGATGACGTCTTCGGAAGGGAAAAACTATTTGAATATGTATATATCAGGGATAAGCACAGGGCGGTAACATCATGGATTTGGTGTAAATTATTTTCAAGGGAACTTATTTATAATGATGCCGGGTATATAGAATTTGACCAGGCAGTAAGATTTGGTGCAGATATTTTATTTTTTATCAAGGCTGCAGCTAAAGTAAGAAGGGCATGTTATATTAATGAGCCATTGTATCATTATTACCAGCGACAGACATCTACTTCACACACACAGAAGCTTGATGTAGCATATGAGATCGTTCCGATTTATGAGAGAATGATAGATTTTTGTAATAATAACAACATTGAACCTAAAATTGTTCCGTGGCTTGAGAGATTTACGGCATATAGGGCAACGCTTGTTGCTACACAGGCGTATGAACAGAAGAATGAAACGTATCTGATTATGTGTCAGAATATTATGAAAAAATATGAAGAAAGCTATCGCGAAACGAATACAGAGTATCCGGATAGAATCAGAAGGTATAATGAAATTCTGAATTATAAGCTGTAGGCAGAGGAGATTACATATGAAATGGAATAATAAAGGGCATCAGTTTGATAATTCTTATGAGAATATGACTAAGAAAAATGCATATTATCTGTTTGGTGCAGGTGATTATGGAAGATTAGTTGCCAATGAGTTAAAAAATGAAGTGACCATACTTGGATATCTTGATAATAATAAAGAAAAACAGGAAAAAGGATACAATGGATATAGTGTTTTTCCTTTGGACAAGCTTAATGAATTAAAACAGGATGAGGGAGTTATTGTGTCTATTTCACAGTTTTCCAGAGCATCGGCAAGAGCCCAGTTGATGAAATATAATCTTGTTGAGCATGAGAATTATTTTATGTTTGAAGAATTTTTGTCAGTTTATCATGTTTACAAGTACGATAAAGTGTTTATGTCGACAATTTCTTTTCTTCCAAGTACAGCGTGTAATTTAAAATGTAAGCATTGTCTGAATTTTAATCCATATGCACACAAGTTCTATGTCAGGGAATATGACAAACTAATAGAAGATATAGATTTGTTCTTTAACAAAATAGACAGAGTAATGATATTCCATCTTAGTGGTGGAGAGCCTATGATGTTTCCGAGAATAGCAGATATAATTACATACATTGACAATAATTATGGGGATAGAATAGGGATTTTCAGAACAGTTACTAATGGAACGGTTGTACCTAATAATAATGTGCTTGAGACTATGTCAAAATGCAATGTGGAACTGACAGTAGACGATTATAGAGAGGCTGTCCCTAAATATAATGATAATTTTGATATTTTAATTTCAAAATTAAATGAATTCAAAGTAAATTATGTCATAAATAAAGCGGATGCATGGGTAAATCTTGCTCCTGATACTACAGATTACTCTGAAATGCCGGATGAATGGTTTGTAAAACATTTTGATGACTGCTGTCAGACATGGCATGAGCTTAGGGAAGGTAATCTTTATATGTGTAATTACGCGTCATATGCGAAGGTTGCCGGATTGTGCGATTCTTTAGAGGAAGAAACCTATGACTTATCTAAAAGTGATGAAAATATGAAAAAGGAATTGCTGGAATTTAGATTAGGATACAGTGAAAAGGGCTACACTAATTTCTGTAAAAAATGCAGAGGCTTTACAGTTGAAAATTCTGAAGAGGTTGAGCCGGCTGTGCAGGTAGAAAGGAAAATTGTCTATGAAGAACAGTAAAGTTGCTATATTTGGGGCAAGTAGCGCAGGGCGTCATGTGTTAAAGGAACTCAAAAGAGCCTATGGTGATAAAGGGAGCATTGTAGGAGTGTTGGATAACTTTGCAACGGACAGTATTGACGGTATTAATGTATATAAGCCGGAGAAATTTTTTAGTGAATTTGGTAATGCCGTTGAAGCTGTGGTTATAACGGCTGGGGCTTAAAGGACTCTTAAAATAATGATAGATACATTGCTAAGATACAATGTCAGAAACATATACAGGATAAAAGATACTGTTGGGAAAAATAAGCTTCCTATATTTAAGGTTGAACAAATAATAGACAACAGACTGCAAAAGATTAGATTCAGTGAGGAAAAACCAACATTGCCGTATTTTGAAATTCCTATAACAGATGGTTGTAATCTAAATTGCAAAGGGTGTTTGTTTGGCTGTAATGTTGAATCTGAACAGAGCAATATACCATATGAGGATATTGTTAAAGATGTAAGAAGAATGTCGGAACTGTTTGAGGATATTCCGTGGATAAGAGTGCTTGGTGGAGAATCATTGTTACATCCGGATGTAGCAGAAATACTGTGTGAGATACGTAAGATATTTCCTAATGCAGATGCGGACATATGCACGAATGGTCTTAAGCTTCCGGATATGCCGGATAAGTTTTTTAGAGCTGTTATTAATAATGACATATCAGTACATATCTCAGGGGATCCTCCGACTTATAAGCTGTATCCTAAAATTCAAGCAAAACTCGATGAATATGGTATTGTTTCAGTTACATTGGCACGAGAAGAATTTTTTAAGTTCTATACGCTGGAACCGGTTAATGATGCGCAGTTAAGCTATGAGAATTGTCTTACGTCTGCTTGTAGGGAAGTATATAGAGGCCGCATATCAAATTGTTTAGGAGTAATTGCATTTGGCAGAATGAACCAACAGTCTGGAACGGATTATAAGGTGCAGGAAGGTAATGACTATATTATAGACAATTAATTGTAGTACAAAGCATATGAAGAAAGCTGGTGAAAGTATGGAGAAAACGGATACATTTTATGACTTTTTACAGGAAGCAGTAAGTGGTACGGTTAGACTTACACAGTTACAGGATGTTAAAGAGCAAAGAATTATTGTACTTGGCAATAATTTTTTAGCTAAAGTTGAAAAGTTGATTAATGCAATAAAAGAGTCAAATCCGGAATTAGAGTGTACTTTTATCGGGCATGAATCTCATATACAGTTTTCATCACAAAAGTGGCCCGAGTATAAATCGATACTGTGGGAAGGCGCATATTCGCTTGGTATTATTGATGAGTTGAGAGCGAACGGAGCATTAGACGGCGCACAGGCTTTTTTGTTTGTAAGCGCCAATCCAATTAACTTAAGAGACTTAAATATATTAGAAATAGCGTTAGAGTTGGAAAAATTAGATATATGCACTTATGTGTATGACTATGGTATGGAGGAATTGTATAAGTACCATAATGTGTCGTTGCTAAAAAAGGGGTTGGAAGTTTATGTAGGAATTAATGATTTTATCGAGCAGGCGCTGGAATATGAAAGCGAGGGCGTGTGATATGAACATAGGTATCATTGATGAGTTTCGGGAGAAATATATTACAGGAATTAATCGCGTTGTGTGTGGAACATTAACAGAACTTCAGCGGCAGAGTAATTTTAATTATTGCTTTTTGGGAAAAACAGATTATCTACCGATTAAACTGCCTGAGGTAGGATTATTTTTTGACAAAGAGAAGGAAATTAACCTTAATTATACATTAATGTCACATAAAATAGATGTTGTTCATTCGTTTTACAGAGCATATGACTTTAGCGATAGAATTGAATGTGGCCGAGTGTTAACAATACATGACTTGATGGTGATGTTGCAAAAGGAACATAGTTCTAAAGCTTTATGTGATTATTTTGAAGAACCTTTAAGAAGATGCGCTCAGAAAGCAGATGTGATTATTGCGGATTCTCAATACACTAAAAAGGACATTGTTCAGCATTATAATATATTACCGGAAAAGATAAAGGTAATATATCCGGGCTTGTATCCCCAAAATGACTTTGAGAAGATTATATCAGTAGATTCAGTAAAAGATTTGGCTGGTAAACAGTACATTTTTTCAGTGTCAGCTATGTCAGCTTATAAGAATCAGGTTGGACTTATAAAGGCATTTAGAATATACAAACAAAGGCATGTTGATTCAGATTTGAAACTGGTATTAACAGGTCCGCCAAGACTTCACATGGAAGGCATATGGGAAGAGATAAGAAAGGTGCCTGATTATGAGACGGAAATTGTATTCACAGGCTTTGTGTCAGATGAAGAGCTTATATGGCTTTATCGTAATTGTCTGGCGCATGCGCAGGTGTCTAAGTTTGAAGGTTTCGGTCTTACTGTGTTAGAGGCATTATCACAGGGTAAGACAGCAATATGTTCCAATGTCACTTCACTTCCGGAGGTGGGAGGCGATGCCGTAGAATACTGCGATCCTTATGATATTGAGTCAATAGTAACATCGATAGAGAATGTAGTCTTAAATGAAACAAGAAGAAAAGAGCTGGAAAGCAGAGCGCTTGGGCAGGCGGCTAAGTTCTCCTATGAGAAGGCTGCAAGTCAGACGTTGGAGATATATAAAAAATTTGAATAAATAACGTAAAAACCGGGATTTTGTAATTACGATTATGAGAAAATGTGGTTAAATACAATATATTATGGAGACAGATGGAAGTGAGGATTATATATGAAAGAACTTGCAATATGCATACCAACGTATGAGCGAGCTGAATTTATACGGGAATTCTTGGAAATATGTTTACCTGTTACGGAATGGTTTGATATTGATGTATATATATATGATTCGAGTATTAATAATGATACACAGAAAACCGTTGAGGAATACCAGAAGAGAACAGGAAATCTGTTTTTTAGCAGAATTGCCTGTTCTGTTCATTCCAATGTCAAAGTCTATAATATATATAAACAGTTTTCAAAGGAAAACAGATATAAATACATATGGCTTTGCAGTGACTATTTTAGGTTTGAATCAAAATTAATTTCTAAGTTAAAGAAACTGCTTGACGTTAATTATGATGTTATTGTTGTAAATAATTATGATAGAGAAACACTGGGGGACAGGGAGTACACAGATATTAATCAGTTTATGTTTGATTGTGCATGGTGGACAACAGGCTATGGCTCTGTTATTCTTAATATTACGAGTATGCTGCAGGATGTTAATTGGGGATATATGGAAGAAAAATTTTTGGGTAATGACTGCATTAGTTTTTCTCATACCGGTTTATATTTTGAACAGCTTGCATTGATTAATAAACCACGTATATATCACTATTCTATAAAAGACAGGTCATTATATTGGTCAAAGTATAGGATGGCTTCAGGATGGAGAGACGATACATTTAAGATAAGTTGTGAGATATGGCCCAATGTTATAAGAAAATTACCTGATATATATACGAGTAAAAGTGAGGCTATTAAAAAATTTTATATTAATGAGGAGTTATTTAAATTCACTTTAATGATTGGATATCGTAAAGATAATATATTTAATTTAAAAGTTTTTTTTAGGTATTTTAATTTTTGGAAATACTCCCGAATGTCAAAATCCGAGCTGTTTAAGATTGCAATTTATCCGAGAAGATATGTTGAAAGGCTGTCGGATAAGAGAATTAAAAAGTATTGTAAAAGATACAATAAAATTTTTATTTATGGAACAGGCATGGTCGCAAGGAGATGTACTAATGATTTTGAAAGATTAAATATTAAAATTGATGGATATATTGTATCAAAAATCAGAAAAGAGGAATTATTAGAAGATAAAAAAATATACGAGTTATCACCGGAAATTATAAGCGATAAGAAAACAGGAATTGTTCTGGCGGTGAATTCTTTTAATGCAAAAGAAATAATGGAGAATCCGTTAATGAAAAACAACATGGACAGAGTATTTGTATATGACTGTTGATTGCCGCGATGCCTTTATGATTATTCCTAAATCGAGGTTCTTGACAGGCTTTCTGGGGACGGATACGGCGGCGCATTTTACAATGAAGGTTTTACCGAAGCTGTAAAAGAGAACTTTTTGATATCAGATATATAGATGAGGTAAGTAATGGATAGACAAGCATATCAAATGAAAATTAAGAGAGAGATTTTTTCGTTTGCCTCTAATATGAAAATTCTTATATATGGAACCGGAAAGATTGCAAAACTACTGATAGAAAATCTTTATGATTTTAATATTGTAGGAGTAATTGATGCGCATAAAGTTGAAGGAGAGCTTCAGGGTATTCCGGTAATAATGTGGGATGACGTAGACAAGGATACTGCAGACATATTAATAATTGCGGCAAGAAATGACGTGCAAAGAGAAATCTTTCATAGAATTAAACATTATTCAGTAATGTATGATTTTCGGATATATAACGTGCTGGGACATGAATTTACAAGTAAAGAATACTTTAAAGAATATGAAGTGGCTGAGATTTCATCGGTTAATAATACTTACGATAATCTTATTGAGCAGATAGATGCTCATGATGTTATAAGCTTTGACTTATATGATACATTAATAATGCGAAAGGTACTTGAACCCATAGATGTATTTGACATTGTAGGTGGGAGAATTAAAGAATATGGTATTAATGTAAAGGATTTTAAGAAAAACAGATGCGCAGCGGAATTGGAGGCAGACGGCAGAAATATATATGAGATATATGACATTTTAAAGAAAAGATTATTTGTTGATGACGAACAGGCAAAGGCTATTCTTAATGAGGAGATTAAGTGTGAAAAAGAGTGTACGATATTAAGAGATGAGATGGTAAAAGCATATAATTATGCCAAAAAGATTGGAAAGAGAGTTGTGATAATTTCCAATATGTATCTTACCTCGGAAATTATTGAGGATATTCTTAGTTCTCTTGGTATAACTGATTATGATAGGCTGTTAATTTCATGTGAACATGGTTGTTATAAATCTAATGGATTGTATGATGTGCATCTGAAAGAATTTTCGGGCAGATGCCTTCACATTGGGGACAATTCATATGAAGATGTATTAGCGGCAGAAAAAGCAGGATTAGATACATTTCATATCAATAGCGCGTTGGAAATGCTTAAGATATCAAAGATGTCGGAACTTATGAATTATGCACATGGTATTAGCAATAGAGCGGTTATTGGATTAATTATAGCAGAACTATTTAACAGCCCGTTTGCGCTTGCAGGGTATTATGGATATGTGCCGGTTTCATTAATTGACAGGTTTGTTAGTTCATTTATAGCACCCATTGTAATTGGATATATGCAGAATCTTATTGAATATGTTAAGGAGCATGAGTTTGATGGAGTGATTTTTCCGTCAAGGGATGGGTATATTTTCAATGAGTTATATGAATACATGAAAGACAATTCAGAGGCATATGGTGCAGGAAAGAATAAGCCGCTACCGGATTGCTATTATCTTTTGACGTCAAGAAAGACGGCTTGTTCAGTTGCTGTTTTTAATGAGAAGGATATGGAAGATGTTGAATTGCGTCTTGACTGCACAGATAACAGAAAGGCATTTTGGATTGGATTAATGGGATTTCAGTCTGACGCTGCATCAGATATTATAAAAGAGTCTGCTTTGAAAAGGAAAGGCTATATTGCATATATGAGAAGGTTGGGGATTTCCCATGAAAAGAAATATCTGTTTTGTGATTTTATATCAAGAGGAACAAGTCAGATTGCACTAAACAGATTGTTCTATAATGGACTTAAAGGATATTATCTTTGCAGGCTGACGGAGTGCTGCGATCTCGGAACTTCGGTGGATTGCTTATGTGATGGAACCAGAAGAAATAATCTTTCAAGATATACCGATTTTCTTGAGGCGTTTATTACAGCGCCGGCGCCGTCTGTTGATTCTGTTGATTCTAAAGGTGAGATTTTGTATAAAAAAGAGAACAGGTCATCTGGAGAGATTAATATATTATTAGAGAATCAGAGCGCTATAACAAAGTCGTTTAAAGCATATATGGAATTGATTAATATGATTAAGAACATTTATCCGATTGACGGTGAATTGCTCGAAACATTGACAGGACTTATAGGCGCAGTAATACCGCTGGGGGAAGTAAAGGATTTTTTTGCTTCAGAGAACGTCGACAGTGTGTTAGAAGATAAGTTTAATATTATGAGGAGAATATACCATTGAAGACATATTTTTTTGGCTCAGGGAAGATAGGAAAGCGGATGCTTAATACTGCAAAAAGTTATGGAATGAAGATTGATGGCTTTATTGACAATAATGAAACTTTATGGGGAACATTCTGTGAGGGGATTAGGGTGTATTCTCCTGATATTTTAAAGAAAGAGGAAGCGATAATATATATTACATGTCTTGATTACAAGACAATCAAAGCCCAGATTGAAGAAATTGGCATAAGCGGGCATCGTGTAATATATGGATATAATTTGTATAATAATTTTTTGTATGAGTCAGTTAATGCCGGATGCTGCAGTAAAGAAAAATACAATATTTGTCAGGAAGATAATAATAACCTTATTATTGATTTAAATAATGGAATGGTATTAGGCGGTGTGGAATCATGGTCGTATGAGATGTCACCATACTGGGAGAGTATGGGATATAATGTTTGCTATTTTGTGGGCGATTACAATGTATCTAACAGACGCGATGATACATATCCATGTGTTGGTGTAAATTATAAGGAACATAATAATCTTAAAATTGTCATGGATGATGTTGTTCAAAAAATTGTAGACAGGCTTCCCTGTACAGTTATATGTAACTTTCCTTACTATACATTTTGGGCGGCCTGTATTGTAAAACATATGTATCCTGATAAAATAAAGGTGGTTGCCGTACAGCATAATGATGAACACATATATTATCTGGGCTATTCTCTTTGGCAGCAGTATATCGATAAATGCCTTGTAATAAGTACAAGGATAAGTGAAAAACTGGATAGGCTTGGGATGGATAATTCAAAGGTAAAACAGCTTAACTGGGAGATTTATTGTGACCCGCATATGAAAAGAAAATGGGAGGATACCGGCAAATTAAGACTCGGGTATGCAGGAAGGGTTACAATCGTGTACAAGAGGGCCGATAATTTGGTGCTTATTGCAAAAATGCTTAGGAAAAAAGGAATTGATTTTATTATAAATGTGGCTGGAGAGGGAGATTATCTTTCTGAACTTAAAAACGTGGTAGAAAGAGATAATCTTGCTCAGTATTTTAATATATTGGGCGTTCTTGAAAGAAGTAAAATGCCATCTTTTTGGCAGAATCAGGATATTGCAATATGTTGTTCTGAAAAAGAAGGAAGGAGCATATCAATATCAGAGGCAATAGCCAATGGAGCGGTGGTTGTTGCCACGGATGTATCAGGTGTTAGAGATGATATTAATGATGGGATTAACGGATTTATTGTTCCGGCAGGTGATATGGATACCTTTGTTCAAAGGGTTGAATACTTGGACAAACATAGAGATATGCTTGCGGTGATGGGACAGAATGCGTATAAAACAATTTTAAACAGAAATCGCAGTTTTGATAAGAGGAGGTTCTGGGATGAAGTGTTGTCAAGAGATTAAAGTTTCAATAATTATGCCGTCCTTAAATGTTGCGCCATATATCAGAGAATGTATTGACAGTGCTGTTAATCAAAGTCTTAAGGAAATTGAAATTATATGTATTGATGCCGGGTCAACAGATGGAACAAGGGAAATAATTGCCGAATATGCAAAAAAAGATAATAGAATAAAATGTATTGATAGTGTTGTTAAAAGTTATGGATATCAGGTTAATATGGGGATTCAGGCTGCAAAGGGTGAATATATTGCTGTTTTGGAGACAGACGATTATGTTGATACAATGATGTATGAAAATTTGTATAGTATTGCTGCCAGCAATGACCTTGATTATGTAAAAGCGGATTTTGATACATTTGCAGAGTATGATGAGAATAAGGTTTTCCATTGCTGGCATATGTTTAGCGATAAAGATAAGTATAACAGGGTTGTTAATGGACGTGAACTTCCGGAGATATTCACTATCGACCAGAGTATATGGCGAGGCATATATAAAAGAGAATTTTTGAACAATTCAAATATAAGATTAAATGACTCCCCGGGAGCCGCGTATCAGGATATTGGTTTTGTGCTTTCGGTTATGACGAGCGCAAAAAAGTCTATGTATATAAGTGACAGCTATTACCGGTACAGGCTGCAGAGAGAAGGCTGTTCATCCTGCAGCGATAAGATATTGCAGTTTTCATATCAGGAGTTTGTCAGGCTTATCGACGAAATGCATTTTGATAATACAGATGTATTTAAGTATATTGTGTTAAGAATGGCGGAAGTATTTCTTGTGGAGTATTGTAGGCTTCTATCGAAATATGATTATGCATTTGATAAAAATTTTTATGAAGCTTATGTTGAAAAGTACTATATTTGGTTTAAAGACAGGCTGTCGTTGTATATGGCTGAAAACGTAATTGGAGAAGCCGATATTTCAGCGGCGGATTGGAAAGAACTTAATCTCTTAATCAACGATCCAACGCGATATGCATTGACAAAAAAGCATGAATCTGATAAAAGAGAAGAATACATAAATGGTATTATTAAAAAAATTAATAATAGAAATGCAGTTATAGTAAGTTGTGGAACATGGGGAAAACGTGCATTGGAATTGTTATTACAAAAAAATGTTAATGTTGTTTCTTTTGGCGACAATAATTCAGGTATGTGGAATACATATGTTGCGGGAATTAAAGTACAATCCCTGACAGAATGTACGCATATGCACAAGGATGCGGTTTATGTTATAGCTAATAAAAGATTTGCTGATGCTTTGTCACAGCAGTTAACAGAATTAGGAATCAGCGAAGGTAATATGGTTATGTTAAGTTTTTAAAAAGCAGAGGAATTACATATGGAAGAAAAAGAGATTTATAAACATTTTTCTAAGGCGCTGCTGGTATGGTATGACTTTAAAAGCGATTCAGATATTTTATACATATATGGTAAGCAAAACGATTATGAAATTAAGGAATTTCTCAGGTCAAAAGCAGAACGAGGGAACTGCGATGCAGTTGCCTCATCCGACTTTGGTATCACAGATGCTTTTAAGAATAACAGATATGATTATATTATAGCCATTGATGCTGTTGAAACTGTATCAAATCCTTCCGGATTTCTTTCTGCCTGCAAATCTCTGCTTAAATTTGATGGAAAGCTGTTAATAGGAGCGCAGAATCGACTTGCAGTCAAGTATTTTTGCGGAGACAGAGACCCATATACCAATCACAGTTTTGATGGAATTGAGAATTACAGGGGATTGACTGCTGCTGACAAAGATACTATTAAAGGCAGATGTTATTCCAAGGAAGAGCTTAGACAAATGTGTATAGACTCGGGCTTTAGCTTCAACAAGTTTTATTCAGTGCTTCCTAATCTTGATGAGGCACAACTTATCTATGCAGACGGCTACACACCCATTGAAGAACTGGCTATGCGGTATTTCCCTATATATAACTATCCTGATAGTGTATTTCTTAATGAGGAATTTTTGTATGATGATTTAATTAAAAATGGTATGTTTCATACTATGGCTAATTCATTTTTCATTGAATGCAGTCTGTCCGGCGAGTTCGATGATACGCTTCATGCTACGGTTTCTATGGACAGAGGACTAGAGAATGCTTTGGTTACAAGTATATGTGAGCATAATGGGGTTAAAAAAGTATATAAAAAGGCGGTTTTTCAGGAAGGAACTGAAAAGCTTAATAAGATGCAGGAAAATCTTAAATATCTTTCAGATAGGGGGATTAATGTTGTTGAGTCTTTAGTTGAAAAAGACCGTATGGTTATGCCGTATGTGGATGCACCAATAGCTATGAATGCGTTGAAAACACTGGCAAAAAAAGATAGAGAGGCATTTTTACATGCTGTGGATGTTATGTATAATTTGATTCTTAACTCATCTCCTCATACAGATGCAGTTAGCGAAAAGGATAAGAACAGTGCAAATGGCAGAGATTTAGGAGTGATTCTTGAAAAGGGATTTATCGATATGGTGCCGCTTAACTGTTTTTATGACGAAACAGCCTGTGAACCAGAGAACAGATTTATATATTATGACCAGGAATTTTACTATGAAAATTGCCCTGCTAAGGCGATTCTTCATCGTTCTATATCTATAATATATGATGGAACTGACAGAAAATTTGAAGAATTGATTCCTAAAAATGAATTAATGGACAGATATGGGCTTAAGGAGTGCGAGGATATATGGCAGCGCATGTCGGGCAGATTTACGGATACTCTGCGCAATAAAAGTAAACTGGCAGATTATTACTACAATAAGAGATGTGACGAAAGGATTCTTTATACTAATAGGGAAAAGATTAATTATAATTCTGCAGATTATAAGAAAATTTTTATAGATATATTTAGTGGAATCGAAGATGCAGAATCGGCAGGTATGCATAAGAAGATTGTGCTGTTCGGTTCAGGCATATTTACCCATAGGTTTCTTGCACAGTTTGCCGGTGACTATGAAATTTATTCTATTATAGATAATAACAAAGAAAATTGGGGAACTAAGGTTGAGGGTGTTCCTGTTAATTCTCCTGATATATTAAAGAGTATCAGAAAGGAAGACCTCCACATTATTATCTGTATTAAGAGATATTATGGCGTTGTCAGACAACTGGAGCAAATGGGAATTACTGATTATCATATATATGATCCCGGAAATGATTATCCTAATAAGAAAAGACAGCGCATACTGAAGCGGATGGAGACGCCGGGGTGCGGCAGGAATGAAGATGAAAATATGGAATGTGTGACTCAAAAGCCGTATAATGTGGGATATATTGCCGGGGTATTTGACTTGTTTCACATTGGGCATTTAAATATGTTTAAGAGGGCTAAAGAGATGTGCAATTACCTTATTGTTGGAGTTGTGTCTGATGAGGGCGTTCGTCTCAATAAGCAGGCTGAACCATTTGTACCCTTTGATGAAAGAATCGAGATGGTACGTTCATGCAGGTACGTTGATGAGGCAGTAAAACTGCCGTTAGATTTTGCAGGAACAAGGGATATGTTTCGTGTGTACCATTTTGACTGTCAGTTTTCAGGCAGCGACTATATAAACGACCCTAACTGGCTGGCGGAGAAGGAGTTTCTCGAAAAAAATGGAGCAGAGATGGTATTTTTTCCATATACCGAAAGTACAAGCTCGACTAAGCTCAAGAAAATGATAGATAAGAAGCTGCTGTGAGAATGGCGGCTTCTTTATTTTTAAAAGTATAAAACTTTAAAAAATATATTGACAAAATATATATTCTGATATATTATTAGTTTAATAGATATATTATATCCATGATACCAGAGGCAAAATGTTGAGCTGCAATCTTTAGGTATCAGTTGGAGTCATAATATATTTGGCTTCAGCAGCTATTCAGGCATATTATATCTGTTCTAACCGCGGACATTGATGGACATCTAAGAGTGTTGCCATATATGGCAGGAGCTTTATTTGTGCGCAGGGGCGTCCAAAGGAAATTGTCAGCAGTGCTGACGGATGCCCCGCGCGGCGGGTAGGTTCGATAAATCTCTCCTACTCGATTCAATGCCACGCATCTTTAACCGATAAAAGGAGGTTGTCTATGGCTGGTAGTATCAACAGGAAGCACAAGGATACTATATTTAGAATGTTGTTTAAGGAACCAGCTAATGCTTTGTCTTTATACAACGCTCTTTGCGGAAACAATTATGCTGACGTGTCACAATTAGAATATAATACGCTGGATAATGCTATATATATGAATGTAAAGAATGATGTGTCATTTATCGTAATTTATGGTATTCTATAATGGAATAGAGGAGCATCCGGAGTATAGTGAGCTGCAATTATCGGATTCATATGTAGGACTTAAGGGAAAGCCTGATCTTGAATTGAAGGTCAGGGTATTTAACATTAACTCTAACATGAACGAAGATTTGAAGCAAAAATGTCCGATTATAGCAGAATATTCTGTTTATGTGGATCTGATACGCAGATATCAAAAGACTATGCCTATAGAAGATGCTGTAAATAAAGCTGTGAGTGAATGTATTAAGAAAGGTGTTCTGAAAAGCTTTCTTACACAGCAGAAGGCGCATAAGCTGTTAGATGAATACTGGAGATAGAGAAGAGTAGTGTTGGAGCAGGATATGTTGGCAAAGAGTGAAAATAGTGAGTTGTTTGATAATAAAAAAATAAGTGTAGTTGTTCTTTGCTGTGATGAGGCTTTGGACATATCGGTGACATTTGAAAGTCTGGAACGGTTTATTGGTGATGTGGCTGAGTGTATTATAGCAGATGCCGCGGGAGTGCTGTGCTATGAAATATTAGAAGCACAGATGTGTGCATTGAAACAGATAAGTGTGAGATACTTAAATCTTGCGGAAAATGTATATCAGAATGTGGCACAGTTAAAGAATGATGTAGTAAAGTATGCAAATTGTGACAGGATTTTGCTGGTGGCAGCAGGAGAGAAAATATGTCTTGATGAGATTGTTAGGGTTGACAAAATATCTGAATATTGCGGGCTGGAGTCACACAGAGAATGTAATGTGTCCGCTGACAGTCAATCAGTATTTGAAAAAATAATTGTTTCAGGCAGGAGAATTGTAAAACATATTATTGTAGGCAGGAGTGCATTGGGGATTGCAGGCGGCTGGAATGGAAGTATTGACTGTGGAGAGGACTACGAGCTGGCACTAAGAATGTGCGATTATTCGTCAGGTTTAGAAGTAGTCTTTAATGATGAAAATGCGGATACTCCTGTATATCAGGAAGATTACTATACTGATGCATATATCATGTCAAAGTATGCTGCAAAGTTGCAAAAACAAGGGCTTTTTGATACGGCTTTTCAGAAAAAATACAATGAATCCCGCGATTATGGCATAAAAGATTATTTTGTTTCTAATATGGAGATTTTTATGTCAAAGGGTGATGAGTATAACAGGATAGATGAGGTTACAAGACCGGTGCTGGTTTTTTCGAAGAAAGGTTCATGCAATGGTGCTTTGCATCATTTTGCGGAGGAGTTTGCCAATGCTCTGAGAGAGTCTGGGCAAAATGTGTATGTATATACTGTGGAGGCGGACGAGCAGTTAAGGAATATGGATGAAATTATGAAAGCAGTAACCATGCACAGTTATAAAGCGGCGGTGGAGTTTCAGTCAGGTATATTTACTGCTCAGTTGACATCGGGAGAACTTTTAGGAAATGTTTTGAAATGTCCTAAATTTATGTACGAGTTTGACCACCCATTATATATATGCTGGCATTTTATGCTTCCTGTAAAGGATTATTATGTGCTTTCGCAGGATGAAATATATGCGGAGTATGTGAAAGAGTATTTTCCAAATGTAAAATGCGCATGGCATATGCCGCTTGCAGGTAATCAGATAAATGCTTTGCCAAAAGAATACGACCTGACTTTTGTTGCAGCATACAACAATTATAGAAGTTGCCTGTCTGCCATTAGAGAAATGCAGGCAGAAGATAGAAAAATTGCGTTGGCAATGCTGCGGATTTTGAAAAATAACCCTGATTTAACAGCAGAGGCGGCGCTTACGGCAGCTCTCAAAGAATTGGGTATTAGCGTTTGCGACAAAAGAGCATTTACGGTGATGCTGCACAGAATGAGGGAAGTAGTGCATGCCGTGACATTTTATTATAGAGAAAAGGTTGTACATACTTTGGTGTTATCAGGAATAGAAATTCATGTATTTTCTGACACATGGAAAAAATGTCCTTTTGCGGATAGTAATTATTTGGTGATACACAGTGATGTACCATACGAGGAGGGAATTAGCATTATAGCCAAAAGCAGTGTGACTCTGAACGTAATGTCTTGGCATAAGGGGGGGATGACGGAGAGAGTTGCCAACGCAATGCTCAATAAGACAGTGTGTGTGACAGATAAAACTTCTTATATCGAAAGACATTTTGTGGACGGCAGGGATATTGTGATGTTTGACTTAAGGAACATAGAACTGCTCCCTGCCAGAATAAAAGAGCTTCTTTCAGCGGAGGGCAGGTTAAGGTGCGGTGACATTGCGGAGGCTGCTTATAAAAAAGCTTTGGCTTCACATACATGGGGTGAGGCAGCCAAAGCATTTATGGAGATATTGTCTAAAGTAAAGGCGTAATCTCAAAATACAATTTTAAACATTTCCTGAAGCCGCACTTCAAACGTATGAAATTGTTTAATTTTTGCATGGCCGTTGACGGCAATCTGGAGGCGCTCATTTTCATGGCTTAAGTAGTATGAGCATTTGTTAATGAGGTCTTCCTTAGATTCATATAATACAAGGTCTTCGCCGGGAATAAAGAAGTCATAAAAGTCAGCCTGATAGTTGGACATAAGGAAACCTCCGGCACCCATTATATCCATCGCTCTAAGGGGAATCCCTGAACGTATAGAGCGAAGTGAGATGTTTAGGTTTATTCGGCTGTCAGCAAATATATAAGGCATGTCATTATAATAGTCAATAGGACCGCGGTTGTCTATATTAGGCAGATTAGGAGTAGGATTAGGCGTGTAAAGGCAAGTGTTAAACTGCGTAGATATCGCTCCAAGCAGATCGTTGCGCTCCATTGCCGCAAGCTTTCTTGCAATGAAATAGTTGGAATACAGATATTGGATTGTTTCTACGCCGTCCTTGTTGGGACTAAGAGGAACGCTTTCCTGTAAAGCCTTTATGATATCGGGAGTGAGCAGCTCATCAATAAAATAATAGCCATATACTTTAAGCTGTGCTGCCATAATTGCATCGAGATAACCCTTGACAAAATCAGGAAGATTGTTTAAACGGTCAAAAAGATTGTGTTTTTCATTGTACATTGAACCGACAAATGATATATCAGCGTTGAAGTTTCGAGTGCGGACAGCGGATAGCTGGCGCTCAAGGCGTGATACATTTACGGCGAGAGGGGAGTAATAAACTGTGTTGATGCCGGCGTTTTTAAACTCAATATACTGAGTTTTATCAAATATAAATACATAGTTGCATGGGTTGATTATAGTGTAGGAATATAAGGTCACCAGCGGGCTGTCATATATAAATGATATATACGGCAGGTTGTATTTTTTGCAGTTGTTTGACACGACGGGATTATAGTTAAATGTAAATACACAGTCGTATTTAGCTGACACCGCTTCCTCAAATAACTTGTCAAATTCAGCGCTTACTCTTTCATATACAAGTTCGGTAGTGATGCACCTATATGTATGTCCCAGATTGGTGAGGGCTTCACATACGTCTTCTATTCCGAAATTTTTCCATTCAAATATAAGTATCTTCATAACTTGTCCTTTTTATTTATATTTATAAGTTATATTATGCCGGAAATGACAAATCAATCATATGCAGCAGAAGTTTGTCATAGGTATATAGTTTTTTGACCTTTTCATAGCCGTTGTGAGCAATCTCCAGGCGTTCATCTTCGTGGTTAAGATAGTAAGCACATAGCTGTTTTAAATTTTCAAGGCTGTCATAGGCTGCGAGGTCTTTTCCAATTTCAAAAAATTCAGGAAGCTCAGTCTGATAGTTTGTAATTAGAAAGCCTCCACAGCCCAGCACGTCAAAAATTCTCAAAGAAAGTCCGCTGCGGATTGATTTGGCGGTTATGTTGAGGTTGATTTTGCTCTGGTTAAATATAAGAGGCATTTCGTCCAGCGAGCGGGCAAAGCCGCGGTTATGTATGTTAGGCATCTTAGAGGTGTCGCTGCCTGTATATATGTTCACGTTAAAGCTGTCAGACAGCATTTTCAAAGCCCTGATACGTTCCTGTTCGGCAACCTTTACGCTTAAGTAAAGCTGCGCCACGAGTGCGCGGTTGTTCTTTCTTGAGCCTTTGGGGAAAACGTAAGAGTTTGGTGTGCATTTTAGGAATGTTTCCGCAAACTCGTCCGATATTACATCTTCAATAAAATTATAACCGTAGACTTTAAGCTGGGCTTCAATCAAGCCCTGAGCGTAGCCGCGTTCCAGTTCAGGAAGGCAGGCGCGGTTGTAAGGACACTTTTCCTCATAAGTGGAGCCTATAAAGGAAATATCACTTGCATAGTGCGATTTTGTCAACTCGGACGCGTTGCTGATTACGCTGTCATTGCGGATAATGTTAGTCGCAAGCGGCGTGTGAAATACATTTCCCGGATTGTATGGCGAAAATTCATTGTATAGCATTTTGTCAAACATAAAGATTCTGTTGCATCTGTTGGAAACGGACGTAGCATACAGTTCAAGCACAGGGCTGTCCACAACCAGAGATATATAAGTTATATGGGCAATCTCGCACAAATCCGAAAGCCATGTGAAAAAGTTAATGGTAAATACAAAAGAGTAACCGCCCTTTAGAAGTTCAGGTGATACTATGTTAATGCTCTCGGAAGGCGTTAAATTCTTTTTGTATATCTCAGCGGTTTCCTCATATATATCAAAACCAAGCATTTTCAGGGCATCTATTATGTCGGGTTCACATATGCTTCCATATCGGTATATATATGCTTTCATAGCTTATTTGCTCCAATCGTACAATTTTATAGTTATATTTTATGGCAAAATATTGTATAAGGCAACTAAATTGTTTGTTTTTTTGTGCAGATATGGTAGAATAGATTTAATATATTTATGGTTGGGGTGTGGATAAGAGTGGATAATATAAGGTCTTTTGCGGATAAATGCATTGTCAATCAGAATGATGTATATTTGTATTTCGAGATAATTCGGCAGATTAAGCCGGAAAGAATTATTGACGTGGGTATGTTTCTTAAGCGAATCGGAGCTGTATCAAGACAAGCTATGGGTATGGAGATAGGCAGGAATGTTGAACTTTGCGGCATTGACGCTATGCCGGAGTGCAGTGCAGAGGTATATAGCACAATATATGACAGGATATGGAGCATTAAGGAGTTTGACGGAAATACTGAGAAAAAATACACCCTGGCATTTATGCTCAGAGCAGGTGCATGTCTTGATGATTATGACGAAAGATGCATTGTCAGCCGTGTAGCGAAGGAGACTTCTTATCTGGTGGCAGATGACGCGGGCTATGAGCGGAATAAGGAGCTGATTGCATTTAGAAGCTGCAGAGAGCTTACGCTTGGTGATGATAAGTATAAAATTGTAATTTTTTAATATTGGGTGTGGAAAAAGAGCTGCGCACTAATTACTTAGTGCGGCAAACCCGCTTTATTAACGCAGTATTACAAGCACTGCTTGTAATATGCAGGGGAGTAAATATGGATACAAGAATTTATGTGATGACTCACAAAGAATATACAAAGCCTGCTTATGACGTATATAAAACGCTGCATGTTGGAAAGGCGCTTGGCAGTGATTTGGGATATGAAGGTGATGATACAGGCGACAATATTTCTGCAAAAAATAAGAATTATTGCGAACTGACCGGCATTTACTGGATATGGAAAAATGTAACATGTGATGTGGTTGGCATTTGCCATTATCGTCGGTATTTTGTGAGAAATGAAGATTTTTTAAATAAGGAATATATAGAGAAAATTTTGGAGGATTATGATGTAATTGCGCCTAACAGCGGCTTTACAAAATATTCTTCTGTGCGTGAGCATTACGGGAAAGAGCATTATTGGAAGGATATGTTTCTTTGCAGGGATGTTATAGGCGAACAGTGTCCTGAATATCTGGACGCATTTGATCTGTGCATGAGCTGTAACCTGTTTTCTTTGGGAAATATGGTTATTACGAAAAAGGATATATTTGACAGTTATTGCCAGTGGCTTTTCGGAATACTTTTTGAAGTGGAAAAGCGGGTGGATATAAGCGGTTATGACGAATTTCAGGCAAGGGTCATGGGGTATCTGTCGGAGAGGCTTTTCAGGGTGTGGCTGCTGAAGCAAAAGTACTCTGTGAGGGAGGAAGAGGTTCGGATGACAGACCCGAAAGACAGCTGCAATGCGCTAGAGGCGTCGGCTATCGTGTACAAGTGCGTAGAGATGATACTTGGAAGAGTGATTAAAAAATATAAAGAAAATGCGGTGGAGAATCCGCCGATTTGCAGCGAGGCAAAGCCGATAGATTTCGGCGGTAAAACTCCTGTGTGGGTGCTTTGGCTTCAGGGAATGGAGCTGGCGCCTGAGCTGGTGAAAATGTGTGTTGAAAGCGTTAGGAGCAATATTTTAGCGCAGACGGCGCAGCTTAGGGTGATTACTATGGATAATCTGGCGGATTATATAACGCTGCCGGGCTGGATTGTGGAGAAATTTCAGAAGGGTGCTATTTCCATTACTCATCTTTCGGACATTATCCGTATGGGGCTTTTGTACAGATACGGAGGAATGTGGATTGACGCTGATTATTATGTGGCTAATCCCATACAGTCTGAATTTTTTGACAGGGAATTTTTTACGCTGCGTATGAAAGTTCCTAAGTTTAAAGCTGATATATCAGACGGAAGATGGGCTGTGAATCTGCTGCTGGTGAAACCGCATAATATAATGACGGCATTTGTGTTGGACGGTCTTTATGAGTATTGGAGAAGTCAGGACAAAATGCTGGATTATTATTTAATTGATTATGTTATAGCGGCGGCTTACAACAATCTGCCTCAGGTTAAGAAAATGATTGACGGCTGCGAATACTCAAATCCACAGGTATTTGGGCTTAAAGAAATTTTAAATGAGAAATACAGCGGGAAGATTTATAAAGAGATAACAGAGGATACCAAATTTTTTGAACTAAACTACATGGTATCCCCCGCTAAGGAAAATATTGTGGGAGATAAGACGTTTTACGGATACCTTGCCGGAAGTAAAAACTAAGCATGGTATGATAAATGCCGGAAATAAAAGCTGGCAATAAATGTTGTGAATAAATTAAAATTTAGGTTAACTAATTTGAAATTATGACGATATATATAAAAAGGGTTATTATATCGTGGCGGTATCTGCGATATTTGACCGGAATTATGGATGGGAGAATACTTATGGAAGATTTGAGAACACAGCAGATAGAAGCATTAAATATGGCGCTGCCTTACTGCGATAAGGTGATAAAAGCGGTAAATAATATTATTGTGGAGTTTAGCGGCAACAGACAGGAGGATACGGATGAGTATATGATAAGTATTCTCAACGGACTTAACTGGATTTTTGAAGTGTACAACGGAACTCAGGAATTGATTAACAAAGATGAGAATGTTATTGATAAAAATGTTGTCAATGGATATGTAGTAAAGCTCAATAAGGCTAATAAGGCTAATGACGACGCTATGAGAGTTGAGGCTTTCAAGGGCATACTTGAATTTTTGGAGAGCTTCAAGGAGGCTGCAAAAAAGCTGGTTTAGGCAGTCTGGCAGATATTTTATAACAGCAGGTCGGATGCGGGCAAAGTTACAGTTGACTAAGTCTGTGGAAAATATTAAATTAAATATAGGCATTGTTTGCTCCATTCGGAATGGTCCGGGTGGAGCAATATATATAGGCTGAATGGAGAAAAATATGAAAGATATGTCATTTTACGGATTTTTGGAAAGAAATGCCGGAGAATACGGCGAGGATATCGCTATTTTGTACGATACTTTTGCGGTGAGCTACCGAACGCTGTTTGAGGATGTTGTGAAAAAAGCTATTCATCTTGGGAGATTTGAGGGAAAGAGAATTGCCATATATGGGCCTGCTTCTTACAGATGGATTGTAAATATGTTTGGAAGTATTATTGCAGGCAAGGATATTGTGTTAGTGGATTTTTTCATTCCCCACGACGAGAGAGTGAGCATATTAAATAAGGTGCATGTTGATTATATATTATGCTCCACTAACCAGTACATTTTGTCGGACGCGCAGGCTTCCATAATACCTAATGCGGACAAGGATGACGTTACAGGGCTTTCCTATGATGAGGCTACTGCAGAGGGAAATGTAATTATCCTTACGGATGCAGCAGATGAGAGCAATAAGCCGGTTATGCTGTCTGTAGATAATATTATGTCAGCAATATCTCTTATAAATGATAAATGCAGCTGCAGCAGAGAGGATAAGGTTTTGTCACAGGTGACTTTAAGCCATATATTTGGGCTTGTATATAGCCTGCTGTGGCCTTTGTACTGCGGCGCCTGTGTGTGCGTTGGGCGAGGGCTTCGTCATATGGACTCTGATACATATTACTATGACCCTACAATTCTTCCTGTAAATCCGTCTATGGCGGATTATTTGAAGAAAATAAAGGCATTTAACAATTCTCTTGAAAAAATTATAGTTGGCGAGGCTATGTGCAAATGCAAATTGTTTGACAGCTTAAAGAACAGAAAATTTGAGGTTCAGACTATATACGGGACAGCGGAGACGACAGGCTGTATCGGTGTTGGAAATGGAGACGACGGCGTATTTGAAATTTTTGAAAAGGATTCTGTAAGTATCGCTGATGACGGAGAAATTCTGGTTTCAGGAAGCTGCGTAAGCAAGGCCGCCGGAGAGGTTGTGCATACAGGGGATTATGGAAAAACCGTCGGAGAGGGAAGGATAATTATTGAGCGACCTAATGAGGATATTATAGTTCTTCCTACAGGGGAGAAAATTTGCCGCAGCATTGTAAACAGAGAAGTTTCGGCGTTGAACGGCGTCTCTGAGGCGTATGTTACATTTGCAGGAGACAAGCTTACCGCTGCTATCGTTCCGATTAATAAAGAAGAAAGACAGGAAATGTTTAAACGCAGAGTTGACAAATATAACGAGAAAAAGGGATACCGCTGGGAGATACAGCGCATAGTTATTCTTGATTTGCCGCTTCCAAGAAAAGAGGACGGTTCTGTGGACAGGGAGGCGCTTGAAAAAATGGACACTATGGAGGGGCAGCTGTAATATAACGATAAAAAGCCGGACATATGTTTTAATTGAGTTATATACTCATTAAAGCATATGTCCGGACCGTTTCGAGTTTTGTGTAAATTCAAAAAACGATATAGGATATCTGCATATATCGTCTAACCTTATACATACCCGTTAAACATCATTCCCGTATAAGCGGAAAGGTTGTATGGGTCTGTCATAGGCTTGTGCGGATTTTTGTAAGCTACAATTTTGTTGTTGACGTAATTCATAGGGTTGGCAGCAATGTCGTCGGCTTTCCGCTGCATAGCCTTTTTGAAATCGTTAAGCTCTGAGAAAATGTTGCCAAGCGTGCCTTTGTCTACAGCATTAAGTATGCTCTCTTTGTCAACGGCTACAGAGCCGTCATCTTGAACCTTAAGACCGTTATTGTTCAACGTGGTTCTGTGAGCCATAACAATACTTGTAAATTCCTTTTTCAAACGCTCATTTCCCTCAAAAGAACTGTTATTATAATCAGAGGTAACTGCAATAAAATTGTTGTATCCGGATATAAGCTCGTTAATACTTTCAACCATAGCCTCGCCGTCGGTGCGGATGCTGATGGTGGCAGGATTTTCTCCGGTAATTCCATTCAGCTTAATCTCAAATGCCTTGTTGATGACAAATTGATTAGTGGTTGAAAAACGCTCGTCGCCGTTGACGGAGAATACAGCGTTGGAAGGGTAGGCTGTAACGCGGTCCAATCCTAATGCATCCATTAGCTCCTTATTGTTAGAGGTTATGTTAAATATGGTTGGCCGGATTCCGGATATACCTGTGGCGTCAGAGGCAAGCGAAAGAGCGCTGTTGCCGAGACTGTCCGTAAGTACCTCTGCCTGTATGCCGATGTTAGAACGGTTGACAAGTCTTGCCAGCTTATTCTGAACATCCTTGTTGGTCTCGCTATCCGATATGTTAAATTCAAATTCATATGTAATATTGTTAATGTCCAAATCAAATGTATATGTGCCGGGCTTTAAAAGCTTTGTGTTCGGCTGCAGATAATTGCCGGTGTTTACTTGGTTAGATGCCAACTGGGATACTGCCACATTGAAAGATGATACCTCAGGGGCGCTGCTGTCGCTTGTGTATGTTACCTCCACAGCATCAGGATTGCTTGACTGGGCTGACTTTTTAAATGACATTTCGCCGCTTGTCTCGTCGGACAAATCCTTTGCTATAAAGCTTAATTCTCTGGCATGTTCCTTCAAATCTATGGCATATTGCTGTGCTTTGAGGGATACGTCCAATTTATATGTTGGAGCGAGACTGTTTGACTTAAGCACTTTGCTGTATGAACTTTTTAACTGGGCTTTAGTATGGGTGTCATACTTGGCGTTGCTTTTACGCCCATACTGGGATAAATAATATGAGTATGCGCTACTAATCATTAACAGTCACCTCCTTGTCTGCAATAATTAAAAGAACGAATGGAAAATCCTTTCTCCATATATCGTACAAAATGTGTATTAAATTTAGTGGCGTATCGAAAAATTATATAGGAATTTTAATTTTATGCCCGGCTCTGATTAATATGTTCAGACGCTTATTCAGGCGCTTAAATTGATAAATTTATAATAGTAAAAATTAAATTTCAGGTTCCAATAACCCACTCTTATAATACAATTATATCGTGATGTATTTAAAATGTCACGTATTTTTTAAAAAAAATTTATGAGATTATGCCGGGGTCAAAAGGGGCTTTTGACCCCGGCGCTATTTCATATCATAGGAAACTTTGTTTCCTATGATATAAAAACGCTCCGCAAGGGATGCGCACGATGTGCAGAGGAAGGCTGCTTTGCAGCCGCACATCGGCGCACAAAGCGAAGCAAGTCCCTCAAGGATTGAGGGATTTAGGAAGTTCGAAGCGGACTTGTCCGCTTTGTTCTTATAAATAACATTATAATAGGAAGAAAAATAAATAATACATCTTGAGATATTAAAAAAAGTGTGTTACTATATGTAGCACATTTAGTAATTTGTGAAAAAAAGAGTTGACTAGGTAAAGATTACTATGATATATTAGACTGGCTATGGAAGCGGTCTTTTTTTTATGCCTAAAAAAGAGCCAATTGGTGTAAATGCTTTTCAGGCAGAGAAGTATTTATACACCTGCAAAATATTAAGAAAATTGGAGGTGGAAGTTGTGCGCGTTAAGATAACATTGGCATGTACAGAGTG
>CAZATW010000018.1:0-38946 GCA_964488185.1 uncultured Coprococcus sp.
AAATTTGTTACTCGCCGCCTATAGAGGCGGGAGTCATCTCCCATCTGATATATACACTAATTATAGTGTAAGCATCAAGCTATATTATACATAAAAAAGTTTGAACTGACAATGAAATAAGGCAAATAAATAAAAAAGTAAAAGGAAAAAATTGACTTTTATAGAAATTCAAATTATAGTCATAATAGCTATAATTAAAAACTATGTAAATGATTTACAAAAAGAGGAGGAGTATGAAATGAGTCCAAAAATTACGAGTATAGTAACTTATATACCGGTTATAGGATTTATTCTGGCACTTGCCATAGGCGATAAGAGTTATGATGAGACGAGGTTCAATATTAACCAGTCAATCGTATTGTCATTTATTATGCTGGCATGCGGCTTATGTGGAGTTATTTTGGGAATAATACCTTTTATTGGAGGCCTTATGAGATTGTTATTCGGTCTTGCAGGTTTTGCTGTGTTTGTGCTTGCAGTGATTGCTGCCGTATTTGCAGCAACAGAGCAAAGATTCGAGATACCTGTTGTCTCACAAATTAAGATTATCAATTAGAAATGAAGGTAGGTATATATCATGAGTAAAATCAGGATAATGACTGATTCGGCAAGCGATATTTCTGTTGAAGAGGAAAAGAAATATAATATACACATTGTGCCATTTCCTGTAGCTTTGGGAGATAAGTCATATTTGAGTCGTGTAGATTTTGATAATGAGGGCTTTTATAAGCTGATGGCTGAAAATGATGATATCCCAAAGACTTCTCAGATTACTGTATATCAGTTTGATGAGATATTTAAAGAACAGTTTGATGCGGGTTATACAGATATAATGTATGTAAGTATCAATTCAAAGGGTTCTGCTTCTTATTCAAATGCCGCAAGAGCCAGAGATGAATTCTTTGAGGAACACCCTGAATGCAAGGATAAGTTCAATATATATGTTTATGACGGATTGGGTTATAGCGGTTATTACGGCTATCCGATTATTGTATCAGCCAAGATGGCACAGGAAGGAAAGTCTGCTGATGAAATCAATCAGTATCTTACCGCAGAGCTTCCGAAGAGACGTATCTATTTTGGTATATATGGTTTGAAATATGCTGCCAAATCAGGGCGTATTCCAAGTGCAGCCGCTTTAGTCGGAGATGCGCTCGGAGTAAAACCAATTATGAAGATATGGGATAATGAAATCGTTACCGCGGCAAAATGCCGTGGTGAAAAGAAGCTGATAAGCAAGATGATAGATATGACATTAAATGATATGGAGCCGGGTTCTGAATATCAGATTGTTTATGGTAACGATGATACGGTAAGGGATGAGCTTGCTGCTAAAATGACAGAGGCAGTTGGCTATGGCCCTGCGGATTATTTTCAGATAGGCGCGGCAGTAGCATCAAATTCCGGGGCAAAGGTTGTGGGTACTATCTTTAGCGTAAAGAGTGAGCTTGTAAAATAGATTAAAAGGTTATATGCCCATATGGGAGCAAGTGTGTTCCCGTATGGGCGTTTTGTTTGGCTTATTCTTTGATAGTCCCTATTATAAAGGTTTTGTCAAAATGCAAGTCTCGTTATTTCTTCTTATTAAGAAGACTGTTCTTAAGGTCGTAAAGCTTTTGTGAAAGGTCTACATATACCTCCTGAGGATTTGTGAGACGGCGTGTTTCATCCCAGAGAGTATTGAGCTCCTTAATACAGTAGTCACGTATTTCCATAGTCGGACGAACTTCATATACGCATTGACCCTTGAGAAATACCGGAACAAGCATCTCACGCACTTCATATGTTCCTGCTTCTAAGGTTGAACGTTTCCATGTTGCGATAGAGTCGAAAATATCAAGGTCTTTTGAGGTATCGAAGCTTTCATCAGCAAGTGCAATAAGGTCCGCCTTAATCTTTCCCGTTTCTTTATCATATAATCTGAAAATTGTCTTATTTCCCGGATTGGTAATCTTAGCCGGATTTTCTGATATCTTAATCTTGGCGGTAAATTCTTCATCGTCCTCTTTTTTAATAGCAGCCAATTTGTATACGCCGCCGAATGATGGATTGTCGGCAGATGTAATCAGGTTTGTTCCAACACCCCATGATGTGATGGCAGCACCCTGATTCTTAAGACTGTTTATAAGATATTCATCAAGGTCTGAGGATGCTGAAATAATGGCATCCTGATGACCTGCGGCATCAAGCATTTTTCTTGCTTTCTTTGAAAGGTAAGCAAGGTCTCCTGAATCAAGACGTATTCCGTAGCGTTTGCCCAGCTTGCCTTCTGCCTTCATTTCGTCAAATACTTTTATGGCATTTGGCACACCTGATTTTAAGGTATCATACGTATCGACAAGAAGCGTGCAGGCATTTGGATATATTTCGGCATATGTTTTGAATGCCGTATATTCGTCTGGGAAGCTCATAATCCAACTGTGGGCATGGGTTCCCAAAACAGGTACATCAAATTCCTGACCGCATATTACATTTGAAGTTCCGATACAACCCCCGATAACGGCGGCTCTTGCACCCAATGTTCCTGCATCAGGACCTTGGGCACGACGGAGGCCAAATTCCATGATACCGTCACCTTTTGCAGCGTAGCAGACGCGTGATGCTTTTGTGGCAATAAGACTCTGATGGTTGATAATATTCAGTAATGCAGTTTCAATAAGCTGTGCTTCCATGATAGGGGCAACTACCTTTACGAGCGGCTCATATGGGAATACAACCGAGCCTTCAGGTATGCCGTATATATCACCTGTAAAGTGAAATCCTGCCAGATAAGACAGGAAATCCTCTTCAAAGATATGAAGGCTTCGAAGATATTCGATATCTTCATATGAGAATTTAAGATTTTTAATTAAATCAATCACCTGTGCCAGTCCACAGGTAATGGCATAACCGCTGCCTGATGGATTTTTGCGGTAGAAAGCATCAAATACAACGGTGTCGGTTGCCTTTTCCTTAAAATAGCCTTGCATCATTGTGAGCTCATACAAATCGGTTAATAAAGTAAAATTACGATTGTCCATAATAGGTCTCCTTTTTTATAACGGCAAAATCGATTTTGCTTAGAAAATTGGATCACAAAAATCAAACATTTATCTCGGCTCTGCTCGTATCACTTTTGTATAGTTTCATAATTATAGCACAATTCATTTAGAAGTGGTAGCTGTTTTTACATGTGACTTTACAGGTGTAAAGTATAATTTACAGGTGCTTATTATGTAGGTATTGTGGCAGATTCCGCTATTATGGTATAATGTGAACACTTAGCGAGTGCAAACGAAGAGCCGCACGAGCATAGTGAGAACATATACCTGAAACCTTAGCGAATACAAGCGGAGCGCAGTATAAGCCTAGTTTTCGTGGTAAAATGTGAACACTTAGCAGTTAAGGGTAAGGTAGCGTACATGGAATGCGGTTGGAGACTGAGGGGTGTCTGGTGAAAGGCTCAGGAGGTGAAAACAGAAATGTATGAGCAGGATTATATAATGAGAATCATTAAAGAAATGATAAGAACTATACTGAAGCTGTTGTTTAATATTGATGTAGAAAGTCCTGATGAAACATTGCTGAAGGATATAGAGTGTAAGGCGAAACTTAACAGGCTCCGCCAAATGCTTGAAAATGGAAATATAAACGAGGCTGAAAACATGCTGTATACATGGATTGATAAGACCAGAGCGGATGGCTTAATGACAGGTATTTTGTTTTATTATTATTTGAATGAAAAGAGTGATGTTTTTTTAGGGGAGCATGGTTTCAGTCGGGATGAGGTGAAACAGGGACTTTCAGACTGGGTATCAGGATGTGGGTTTGACGAACTGTTTGAAGAATAAAGGTGTATGGGCTGCTATGTATTTTGTTGCTTATTAGGAGAATATATAAAATTTAATGAAAGAAGGCTTTTAGAATGAAAAAGGATATTAGGATAATACTGGCATCAGGCTCGCCAAGAAGACGGGAGCTGCTTAGTCAGGCGGGATATGAATATACGGTTGTAACAAGTGATGTTGATGAGGAAACCGATACACTGATACCAAAGGATTATGTTATGGAGCTTGCCGGGAGGAAGGCGAAGGATGTATACGATAAGGAGAAAGTGAAATGGCTTGAATTTGAAAAATCTATGGTATTACAGGCATCTTCTGTAGATGAAATGAAATCGGCGGCAGAAGGCTTTGTTGTAATTGGTGCTGATACGGTTGTTGCCCTTAATAACCGTATTCTTGGTAAACCATATGATTATGATGATGCATATAATACTTTAAATAGTCTGTCGGGGCAGACACACCATGTCTATACAGGAGTATCTATTATTTATTATGGCGGTGAGAAGTCGCAGACGAAGACATTTTATGAATGTACGGAAGTAACATTTTATCCTATGACCCATGAGGAAATCGTATGGTATTTGTCCACAAAGGAGCCGTTTGACAAAGCAGGAAGCTATGGTATTCAGGGGATGGGTGGAATATTTGTAAAAGAAATCAAAGGCGATTATAATAATGTAGTAGGATTACCTCTTGCAAGGCTGTATCATGAACTGGAGAAGATTTTTTGATTTTACTGTTAAGTGGGAATCGCTAAAAAAGCGAGCGATTCCATTAAAAAGCACACTAATTTATTGACACATCCGGATTGCTTTTTCAAACAGTGGTAACGAGCGTTCTACCATCTCCGTTGTTGTACAGTATGCAAGTCTCATGTGACCCGGACATTCAAAACTGTCCCCCGGAACAAGTATGAGGTCAAGCTCATTTGCAGTCATACGGCAGAACTCATTTGCATCGGCAATCGGTGCCTTTGGGAACATGTAGAAGGTTCCGCCCGGTTCCACGCATTCATAACCCATTTTTGTCAGCTCCGTATAAAGAATGTTTTTGTTTTTCTCATATATTGACAAATCGGAAGTCATGTCAATTACCTCGGCGACACCAAGCTGCATCAGTGATGACGGACAGTTGTGTCCCGTAAATCTGGATACCTGACCGCACATGACGATGATTAACTCGGCATCCTTACATTTTGGATTCACTGCCACATAACCGATTCTCTCGCCCGGAAGTGACAAGGATTTGCTGAATGAGTAGCAGCAGATGGTATTATCATAATATTTTGATATAAATGGTGAATCTGTACCCGCAAATACAATCTCTCTGTAAGGCTCATCTGAAATAAGATAAATGTCGTGACCGTACTCCTCCTGCTTCTCATATAAAATTTTTGCCAGTTTTTCAATCGTTTCGGTTGAGTAAACAATACCTGAGGGATTGTTTGGCGAGTTGATTAATATAGCCTGTACATTCGGATTTATCATTTCGAGAAATGCATCAAAGTTAATCTGAAATGAAGAAATGTCGGCAGGAACTACCTTAAGCTTCGCACCGGTGCCGTCTATGTATGGGACATATTCAGGGAAATAAGGTGCAAATGTAATGACCTCATCACCCGGCTGTGTAACACATCTTACAGCATGTGCAAGTGCTCCGGCAGCACCTGATGTCATAAATATATTTTCAGGCACATATTCCATTCCAAAACGTCTGTTTAAGGAATCGGCAACAGCCTTACGAACAGAATAGATGGTAAGTGTCGGACTGTAGCCATGAAGGGTTAAAGGATCTTCCTCTGCCAGCAATTTTTGAAGTGCCTTTGTAAACTCGTCACATACAGGCACGGATGGGTTTCCGATTGTAAAGTTAAATACATTCTCAGAGCCTATTTCGGCAGCTCTTCTTCCGGCATATTCTGCAAACTCTCGTATGATAGAGGTTTTTGTAGTCATATCTGCATATTTTTTTGAAATCATGGGGATTCTCCTCTCAAAGCTTCTTAAATCTGACAAAAGTATACAGCGCGCAGAGAAAAAAAACAAGTGGCAATAGAACGGGGAAAGCTCTATCGCCACTTCAAAAAATGAGGGAAGAGAGGATTCAAATAAATGAAAAACTCTTTACAATACCGAGTATAGTCAGAAAATGTGAAAAAAATGTGTTTAAAATCTGATGCTTTTATGAATAAAAATAAAAATACAGTTTATAAACAACGCAGTGTCGTGTAAAGGGAATTGACATTAAGTCAGGAAAAATATAAACTGAATTGAGATTAGGAAAAGAGAGGGTTGGCAAATAGATTCAGATTTGCCGAATGTTTAAAATGATATTTGAGACACATGGACATTATGATGATGAAAGCTTTGATGAAGATAGAGATGAGCTTCTTACGGAATGTGAAGCACAGGGTATAAAGCTTATTATGAATATCGGCGCTGACATGAAAAGCTCAAGAGCCACGGTAGAGCTGGCAAACAGGTACAGCCATGTATATGGTGCTGTAGGTGTTCATCCAAGTGAAGTCAGTGATATGACCGATAAAGACATAGAAGAGCTTGAGAATATGGCACGAAGCAATACAAAGGTAAAAGCGATAGGTGAGATAGGTCTTGATTACTATTATGATGATAACCCGCCGAAGGATATTCAGGCACATTGGTTTCAGGCACAGCTTGAACTGGCAAAGAAGCTTTCGCTTCCTGTCGTTATTCACAGCAGGGATGCTGCTCTTGATACCATGAATATTATGAAGGAAATGAAGGCTGAGGAAATTGGTGGTGTAGTTCACTGTTATTCCTATAGCGTGGAGATGGCAAGAGAGTACATAAAAATGGGATTTTATATAGGTATCGGCGGTGTAGTGACATTTGCAAACAGTAAGAAACTGAGGGAGGTTGTAGCGGATATACCACTTGACAGACTGGTACTTGAGACAGATTCACCGTATTTGACGCCTGTACCATACAGAGGAAAGAGAAATTCAGCATTATACATTCCATATATAGCAGAGGAAATCGCACGAATAAAGGATGTAGCAGTTGAAGAGGTTTATCATGTAACCTTTGAAAATGGGAAAAGGCTGTACAAAATGTAGATGATACAAATATTGAATATAAATAATGAGGAAAACGAAAAACGATATGGAAAAACTAAGTAATCCACAGGTTACGATAGATATTATAAAGAAATATAATTTTGTGTTTCAAAAAAGATTTGGTCAGAATTTTCTTATTGATGAGCATGTGATTCATAAAATTATAAATGCGGCGGAGATTACGAAGGAAGACTGTGTACTTGAGATAGGACCGGGTATTGGTACGATGACACAATATCTTGCTGAGGCAGCCGGACATGTGTGTGCGGTTGAGATAGATAAGAATTTAATTCCTGTACTGAATGAAACATTGGCCGATTATGATAATATATCCATAATAAATGATGATATATTAAAAACAGATATCAATAAAATAGTAGAAGAATATAATGGCGGGAAACCGATTAAGGTGGTTGCAAATCTGCCATATTATATAACGACTCCTATTATTATGGAACTTTTTGAAAGTAATGTGCCGTTGCTGTCGGTTACGGTAATGGTGCAAAAGGAGGTTGCCGACAGGATGCAGGTAGGACCGGGCACAAAGGATTATGGTGCACTGTCACTGGCGGTTCAGTATTATGCCAAGCCTTATATTGCGGCAAATGTTCCGCCCAACTGTTTTATTCCAAGACCCAATGTGGGCTCTGCGGTTATAAGACTGACGCGATATAGCAAGCCGCCTGTGGAAGTTCGGGATGAGAGACTTATGTTTAAGCTTATCAGGGCTTCTTTTAACCAGAGAAGAAAAACCTTGCAGAATGGAATTGCAAATAGCAGTGAACTGTCGTTTTGTAAAGAACAGGTGGCAGACGCCCTTGAAAAAATGAATTTATCAGCGAGCGTTAGGGGAGAAAGCTTAAGCTTGGCAGAATTTGCCATACTTAGTGATATTCTTTCCGCTAAATAAAGGAATAAATACGGACAATAAATCATAGATAGAAATAAAAGCCGTACATAGGCTGCGAAAAAGAGTGGAGGTTTACTATGATTTATTGGAACAGATTCATTTCCTACATTTACAGATATCACAATAACGAGAAAAGCGAGAATACGGGATTTGCAAAGGTTCAAAAGACATCAAATACAGGAAAAATCAACATAGGATTAAAGGATATAATGAATCGTCAGGATGATGTGTATTCAGTTTATCTGTACAGGGAAACGCTGGCGGATGATGAATTGAAGGATGGCGCACATCATGAACATGAAATCCAAATCATGATACCTAAGCCTTTGTATCTGGGCAAGTTGAAAATGCGAGGTGGCAGAGGGGAAGGCGTTTATTCGTTTGATTGGAATGACGTTCAAGGAAGTGGTAAGCCTATAACGGCATGGAGTGGAATTGCCATAAAGAGGATGAATCCGGATAGCGGTCAATATGGAAAAGATATGTTTTGTTCATCGTGGACAGACAGCATAGTTGATTACAACTATTTGCTGGAGGAGGAAAAGGAAGAGACTGCCTTAGAATATTCGGAGACTGACAGACGCAAAGCAGAGCAAAACAACAGAGGACTTGCGGCAGCAGAGCCTTTGGGAAATGGAATGGGTAGCGGCTTACTGTCAGGTGAAATGGAAACAGAATCCCGGATAGAGGAAGAAAATAGGGAGTCCATAGAAGATGAGGAGATGGACAGGCTGGTACAGGAGGTGTCAGCATCATATGAAGCGGAGGCTGTAAGGGCGGCAGCGGAACCATATGCAAATCCGATAGAAGAAATGCTTGATACATATGAGAAATTACCGCTGCTTCCGGAAAGTGTACAGGACGGTAATCAGATTATAGAAAGTGTGAAAATAACACCAAATGATATAGGACTTCTTGATATGAATAACTGGAGACTTGGTGTAAACAGTTTTTTAACACATGGATTTTACAATTATAAATATCTGATGCTGGGAAAAATTGTATTTCAGGATAATCAGAGGGCAGGCAGCTATGTGTTAGGTGTTCCCGGAGTATATTCGGCAAAGGAGAAATACCTGGCAGGAATCTTTGGTTTTGACAGATTTGTTCCTGCTAAGGAAACGGAGATAAAGACGGGAAGCTTCGGTTATTGGCTTGTCAATCTTACATGCTGATGGATAGGAATGTGGGTATCGGCAATGTCACATAATGTAAAGACAGGGATTGAGGTATTCAACAAAGGAAAAAGCGATGGATAAGAATGATATACAACATGAAAAATTTATGGATGCAGCTATCAAATTGGCAAGAAAAGCATATGAAAACGGAGATGTGCCGATTGGCTGCGTTATTGTAAAAGATAGAAAGATAATAGCCAGAGGCTATAATAAAAGAAATTTGAAGAAAACAACACTGGCTCATGCCGAGCTTCTTGCAATCGAGCAGGCTTCAAGGAAACTGGCTGACTGGCGGCTTGAAGATTGTACGATGTATGTGACCCTGGAGCCTTGTCAGATGTGTGCAGGAGCAATCGTTCAGGCAAGAATACCGAATGTAGTCATAGGGTGCATGAATCCAAAGGCAGGTTGTGCCGGTTCCGTTTTAAATCTATTCGATATAAAGCAGTTTAACCATCAGGTGGAGATAATAAGAGGAATTCGGGAGGAAGTATGCAGTCAGATGATGAAAAGCTTTTTTTTAGATTTACGACAGGGAAAAATCAATAATGATAAGGAAAAATAAAGGGTTGACGTATGAGGGGGTTGTCCTTTATAATTTGCTGGTATAATTAAATATGTTATAAAGTTTCCATGCAACCGGGGAGGTAGCGGCGTCCTGTACCTACAATCCGCTATAGTAGGGGTGATGGTTTTCTTGAGGGGTGGTCGTTGTAGGGCAGCCCTTGGTAAGTGGTGTTGATGTTTGGGTCTTGCGCAACAGGACTCTTCGAACCGTGTCAGGTCGGAGACGAAGCAGCACTAAGGGGAATCTCCTGTGTGCCGTAAGGGCGCCTGGGCTGAGCTAACTGCCAAGGTAACGCCTATGATGTCATTTCGAGGGAAAACCGCATGGATTTTGTATTGCAAATGTTAAGTTTGCGGATATCATAATATTTTTATGAAATTTCAAAAAAGTAATAGCAAAATAAGATAAAAGATGCTATCATAATAACTGATACTTTTGCTGATGAAAAAAGTATGCAAAGATGTATAATTCAAGGGGCAGACTGAAAATGAATTACGCTGAAGTAATAGAATTTGTTAAAGAGCAAACTGCCGAGAATGGCAGACCACCTAATTATAAATTTAGAAGCAGATTTGAGCATACTATGAGAGTGTACAGATGGGCTATTAAGCTTCAGTCCAAACTGGGGGGCGATTTAGATATCATTGTTCTTGCGGCACTTCTTCATGATGTGGGTTGGGATGAGAACAGACCACATGGAGAGGTTGGTGCAGAGATTGCAGTTGAATATCTTGACAGTTTGGGTGTTGATCCTGATAAGATTGCGAAAATAGGCGAAATAATTATGATACATGAAGAAAAGGATACGGACGCCGATTTGTCGTTGGAGTGTAAAATCGTTATGGATGCCGATTTGCTGGATGAAGTAGGTGCTGTTAGTGTGCTGTGGGATTCTATGGCAACGGCACTTGAAGATGAAGCGAGTTACAAGAGAGCATATTATAGAATTAAGAATTTTTATCGGATTAACAAACCGAAAATCAGGCGCTGTAAGACGGACGCCGGTCGTATAGAGTATAACAAGCGTATGCAATTATTGGAAGAATTTATTTTCCAGTTAGAGAAAGAGTTGTTCTAGCTTTAATAGGCTGATAATTATTATTAATAAAAAGGAGATGTTATAAAATTATGAAGACGTTTTTAAAGATTTTAGTTGCGTTAATTATAGTTGCGGCACTTTGTGTTGGTATATACTTTATTTTGCCGGAAACATCTAAGATGTATATTAAGGGTAATATTCAGTATCGTACAAACGAAGAGGCGAAGGAAAAGGTAGACAGTCTTAAGAGTAACATAATTAAGATTAATCAGGTTGCAGACAATGGTACAACAAAGGTTGTTGACACAGGTGTAACATATGGAGATGCTCTTGAGAAGGCATGTAAATCAACAGCATGGTATTATGAGTCAGCAGTAGACGGAAGTATCACAATTACATTCTATGGCAGCAAGGTAAGCCTTGATTTGTCTAAGTATGGTTCAGATGGTACATTTATAAATAAATCACTTAAAATAGTATTTAGCTTCCCATCGAATGGCAAGAGTTCAGTTACTGTTTATGTAGGTGATGACCAGCTAAATGATACAGACAAAAATGCAGCATTGCAGGCTATAGCATTGAAATAGAATATATCATTTAGGCTCTTGCGTAACAATTCAAATAAAAAAGTCGGTTTTATAATAACCGACTTTTTTATTTTTCCATAGAATTGCATTTCCGTCAAAAATAAAACACTTTGTGAGGATATACAGCTCGCAGAAATGAAATTTTATTTAGATGCAAGCTCTTCTATCATATTAATAATGATGCCGGTGGAGTCGGTAAGATTGCTTTCCTCCATGGCTTTTATATATTTATTTTTATTATGAAAGACTTCATCTATAGCCGAAAACAGAGTTTCCGTGTTTAGTTCCTCTTCCTTAATTACATAGCTGTAACCACTCTTTTTAAATGAGTCTGCATTCAGTATCTGATCGCCACGACTGGCAGCAGCAGAAAGCGGAATAAGAATATTTGGCTTTCTTAAAGCAAGCAGCTCACATATGGCATTTGCTCCGGCTCTTGAGATTATGATGTCACAAAGAGCCAGCATATTGCTGAGTTCCTTCTTTACATATTCAAACTGGACATAACCCGATTTACCGTTTAGACTGGTGTCCAGATTGTCCTTTCCGCATAAATGTATGACATTAAACTGTTTCAGAAGTCTGTTCAGGTTTTCGCGTATGGCATTGTTTATGATTACACTTCCTGAACTGCCGCCGACCACCATAAGAACGGGCTTTTGCTCCGTAAACCCACAATAGTTGTAAGCTAAAACGGCATCACCGTTAAATAGCTCTTTTCTAATCGGAGTTCCGGTTACAACTGCTTTATCCGCAGGAAACAGCTCCTTTGTTTCAGGGAAGTTACAGCATACCTTTGTTGCTTTCGGAAGAGCCAGCTTATTTGCAAGGCCGGGGGTCATATCCGATTCATGAATAATGACGGGTTTGCCTATGGAATGGGCTGCAAAAACAACAGGAACGGTAACAAATCCTCCCTTGGAAAATATTACGTCGGGCTGAAGCTCTTTCAGTATTTTCTTAGCTTCACTGATACCCCTTAAAACTCTGAAAGGGTCAGAAAAATTCTTCATTGAGAAATATCTTCTAAGCTTTCCTGAAGAGATTCCATGATAACATATTCCTAAATCTTCAATAAGCTTCTTTTCCATGCCGTCATAAGAACCAATATAGTGTATATCATAATCCAGTTTTTGAAGTTCGGGAATCAATGCCATATTAGGCGTAACATGACCTGCCGTTCCACCACCTGTTAATACGATTCGTTTCATTTAATATACCTCCGATTTTCCGATTTGTATTAGGCTTACGAAGTGATTTTAATTTGCGGCTGCAAGATATTCCTTAAGTGCCTGTGCAAGCTGGTCAGGACAGGAGGTTGGCTTAAAGCCACAAGTAGTACCTTCAAGTTTTGCAATAACATCTTCAGGCTTCATGCCTTCTACTAATGCACCGATACCCTTGAGGTTACCGTTGCATCCGCCAAGAAATTTTACGTTTTTCAGTGCCCCGTCTTCTACTTCAAATGAGATTTCAACTGAGCAGGTTCCTTTTGTCTTATAAACCATAATTTACCTCTTTTCTATAGGTTATCGGTTAGAGAACAGATGACCTAATACTATTATTTTCTTTTGTATATTTACATATACAGCTTAATTAATCATATGCACAATATAATAGTTATTATTAACATTCAGTTAACAACTTCACGTAAATTATAGTATACAAAAAAATGAAAATAAAGGCAAATATTTGTCGCGCAAAAAGAATTGAAATTATGAAAACAGGTTATCTATAATGAAGGCACCCAGAGAAACGGGGCGGTAATTAATAAAAATATCCGGATACCGGACAGTATTTGTCCGGATTAATTACGGCAGCCGTATACTTTGGAATAATTTGGAAATGAGGGATTTGTATGTTGGACTTTGTATTGGGACAAAATGTGTTTGTGTACATTATGGTGGCAATGGGGCTTATAGGAATTTCAGCCCGACTTATACTGAACGGATATTTAAAGGGATTGATAAAAGCTACCGAGAGTATGGGAGCAACCAGAAAAAAAGCCTTACTGGAAATCAGAAAACGGTATGAAGATATAGCCTCTTTGAATGTGGAGATTAAGGATGTGGATTCATTCGTGGGAAAATACATAGAAAAAATACGAATAGGCAAGTTTGCCGTAGTTTCTGTAAATAATTTCATAAAAAATATATTTGTAATAACAGCAGGGACAGGCATATTAAGCGGTGCTTATCAATATTATGTAAAAGGTTCAGGAGGAGAGACAATAAAATTACTGGGATGTGGGTTTGTTACCTGTATGCTGATGCTGATAGCCTGGAATATGTGGGACATTAGCAGTAAAAAAGAGATACTTAGACTGAGTGTCCAAAATTATCTGAGTAACAGTCTGGCAAACAGACTGCAAAGGGCTGAAATGAAGCAGGTGGCAGTCAGTGATATGAGCAGGATTAAGACGGAAACGGAAGAAACTGCGGCAAATGATGATTTGCCTGAAGAAGATGAGGAAAAGAAGGAACAGGAGATTACAGATGAACAGGTAGCTGCCTGTGACATGCTGTTTGAAAAACTGTTGCAGGGAATTATTTCAGATGCGTAATATTCCCGGATAAGGTACAGCATTTGCTGTATTAATGCGAAAAAAATCAGGATGGTAGACAGTGAAAAAGCTGTGCTTTATTTCGGGACTTTTAATATTTATGCTACTTACAGGATGCAGTGTCTATGAAAAACAGGACATGCAGAAGGACGGAGAAAACGGAACGATTGCATCAAGCGGCGATGCATCGGCGGATACGACAGAAAATATGACGGGAACAGAGACAACAACAGAGGATATGACATTGCTAAGGGATTATGACGGTCTCCCGAATAAGAAGTATTCATGGTACATAGTAAGAGATGATAATCATGGTATCAGTAGATGTGATAAGAGCTTTGAAATCGAACAGTATGATGCATATTATGTAGATGCTGAGGCAGATGAAGCAGGTGAAAAGGTCATTTACCTTACCTTTGACTGTGGTTATGAAAACGGATATACGGAGCAGATTCTTGACGTACTGAAAAAGCATAATGCGAAGGCCTGCTTCTTTGTTACCATGACTTATATCAGGGACAATCCGGAAATCGTAAAGCGAATGAAGGAGGAAGGCCATCAGGTTGGTAATCACACCGTAAGTCATCCGGAGATGCCGGACAAAAGCATAGAAGAGCAAAAAGAAGAACTTAACGAATGTGCTGATTACATGAAGGAAACAACAGGCTACGATATGGATATGTATTTCAGACCGCCTTGCGGCGTCTATAGCGAAAGGACATTGCAGCTGGCAAAGGATATGGGATATAAGACCATCTTCTGGAGTATGGCGTATCTGGACTATGATGTAAACAAACAGCCGGGCGTAGACTATGTCATAGAGCATTTTAAAAAATATTATCACAACGGAGCCGTGCCGCTTCTCCATAATGTGTCTGAATCAAATGCAAATGCGCTTGATTCGGTATTGACATATCTTGAGGGTGAAGGCTATCGATTTGACTCTCTGGATGAAATGTTTGAAAAATAAGTTGATTATGAGAATTTGATTTGCTACAATTAGAATCAGCTATGAAATAGAATACAAAGCAAGGAGAGATAAAAAGATGGCAAAGACAGTAAGTTTCGATTTTAAGAATTCTGCTTCTATGGCAAGCGTCGATGACATAGCAGCAATTAAGGATCAGGTTGCAGCGGCAAAGGCAACGCTTGTAAACAAGACAGGCGAGGGCAATGATTTCCTTGGATGGATTGACCTTCCCGTAGATTATGACAAGGAGGAGTTTGCAAGAATTAAAAAGGCGGCAGCCAAGATTCAGTCAGATTCAGATGTATTGGTTGTAATTGGCATTGGCGGTTCTTATCTTGGAGCAAGAGCAGCAATCGAAGCCTTAAGACATAGTTTTTATAATTCAGTAGATAAGGAGATTCGCAAGACTCCTGAAATATATTATGCAGGAAGCAATATAAGCAGTACATATATGGCTCACCTGCTTCAGGTAATCGGTGACAGAGATTTTTCAATCAATATTATCTCAAAGTCAGGAACAACAACCGAGCCGGGTATTGCGACAAGAATATTCAAGAAGAAATTAATTGAGAAGTATGGCAAGGAAGAAGCTGCAAAGAGAATATATGCTACCACAGACAAGGCAAAGGGAGCATTAAAGACTCTGGCTACGGAAGAGGGCTATGAGACATTTGTAGTACCTGATGATGTAGGTGGTCGTTTCTCAGTTCTCACAGCAGTAGGTCTTCTTCCGATAGCAGTAAGCGGTGCAGACATAGATAAGCTTATGGAGGGCGCAGCTTCAGCAAGATGCGATTGTCTGGCACAGGATTTTGAAACGTCAGATGCCATGAAGTATGCGGCAGTAAGAAATATTTTATATAATAAGGGCAAGAAGATAGAAATACTTGCAAACTTTGAGCCGGCACTTCACTATGTATCAGAGTGGTGGAAGCAGCTCTATGGTGAGAGTGAGGGCAAAGACGGAAAGGGTCTGTTCCCAATGGCTACAGACTTCACAACAGACCTGCACTCACTTGGACAGTTTATCCAGCAGGGTTCACAGAACCATTTTGAAACAGTAATCAATGTATTAAACCCAACATGTGAGATAATCATGGAAGAAGAGGATTCAGATTTGGATGGTCTTAATTATCTTGCAGGAAAGACTGTAGATTTTGCAAATAAGAGTGCCATGAACGGAACGATTCTTGCTCATGCAGATGGTGGCATACCGATTATTCAGGTTAATATCGATAGAATTGATGAGTTTACACTTGGTGAGCTGTTCTATACATTCGAGTTCGCATGCGGTATAAGCGGTTATGTACTTGGTGTAAATCCATTCAACCAGCCGGGCGTTGAGAGCTACAAGAAGAACATGTTTGCATTACTTGGAAAGCCGGGAAATGAAGAGCTTGGCAAAGAGCTTCTTGCAAGAATAAACGGTTAATCATAAATCATAAAAATTAATAAAAAGAGCATATATGCTTTGAAATCCGTTTGTCGGAGAGTAGCTGCATATATGCTCTTTTTATGATTACTGTTTGTCAATTTTTGCGGCAACAGATATAGTATAGAAGAGCGATTATAAATTATATTGAAAAAAATCCGATGTGTCCGTATTGTGGGAATATAAAAAACTAAAGTAAAGGTATGTTTCTTTATGAAAATGTAAAAAATAATTACGGATTACACATAATTTGCACAAAACGATATATCAGATGGGAGATGACTCCCGCCTCTATAGGCGAGCGAGTCTTGAATATGTGTGAGCAATATGTATCCCCATAGATTAACCATAACTTGAGGCTGTAACTGCTTGCATTTTGGGCTGATTACTGATATTATAAGTTGAGATATGGAAATCTTTGTCTAATTTTGGAAATATATGAGAGAAGGACGTATTACATGTGTTATTATAATGAATTTGGAAAATACGGAGATAAGGTGGCAGCAGTATCAAGTGAAGGCATATCGGTAACCTATAGAGAGCTTGAGACCTATGCCAAGGGGATAGGAAAGAGCATTCCGACAAGAAACCTTGTGTTTTGTTTTTGTAAGAATGCAGTAGGTTCTATGGCGGGATATCTGAGCTTCCTGTATAACAGAATTGTTCCGCTTATGATTGATATGAATATCGATGAAACGCTTGCGGAGCAGCTGCTTGATATATATCAGCCTCAATATTTATATATTCCAAAGGAACTTAGAGAACGATACGGAAGTATGGAGCTTATGTTTGAGGGATATGATTACTGTGTACTAAAAACAGGCTATGATAAAGTATATCCGCTTAATGATGATTTGGCACTTTTGCTTACAACTTCCGGCTCGACAGGAAGCCCGAAGCTGGTACGCCAGAGCTACAAGAATATCCAGTCAAATGCAGAAGCGATTGTAAAATATCTTGAAATAGATGACTCGGAAAGACCTGTAACAACACTTCCTATGAACTACACATACGGACTTTCTATTGTAAACAGTCATGTACTTGCAGGGGCGACAATGCTTCTGACTACAAGCACTATTGTGGCAAAAGAGTTTTGGGATTTTATGAAAGCAAATAAGGCTACATCATTTGGTGGGGTTCCTTACACATATGAGATGCTTAAGAGAGTCCGGTTCTTTAGAATGGATTTGCCGGATTTGAGATATATGACGCAGGCAGGCGGTAAGCTTGCACCGGAGCTTCACAAGGAATTTGCCGAGTATGCGATGAACAAAGGCAAAAAATTCATCGTTATGTATGGACAGACGGAGGCAACAGCCCGTATGGCGTATCTTCCTGCCGAAAAAGCATTGGAGAAATATGGAAGTATGGGTATCGCTATTCCGGGAGGCCGTTTTGATTTGGTCGATGTGCATGGCAACATCATAACAGAGCCTGAGCTTGTCGGAGAGCTTGTATACGAGGGAGAAAATGTTACACTTGGATATGCAGAGTGCGGCGATGACCTGATTAAGGGCGATGAAAGGAACGGACGTCTTGAGACCGGTGATATGGCAAAGATGGACAAGGATGGTTACTTTTTTATTGTCGGCAGAAAGAAACGTTTTCTTAAGCTTTTTGGAAACAGAATAAATCTGGATGAAATAGACAGAATTATAAAAAAGGAATATCCTGATTTGGATTGTGCCAGCAGTGGTACAGATGAGATGATGAATATCTATATTACAGATGCGGATTATACCGAAAAGGTAGCTGCACTCATCGAGGAACGTACGCATATAAATAACAGAGCATTTCAGGTTCTTGTAATCGATAAGATACCTAGAAATGAGGCCGGAAAGACATTATATAAAGAATTACCACAGTAGGTATAAGGAGGAGTATCATGGAAGAATTATTAGAAGCATTAAAGAGAGCAAATAGCAAGGTTGACTGGATGACAGACAAGAAGCTGTACACAGATAAGGTTATTGATTCAATCGATATGACATCTATTTTGGCAGAGCTTGAGGAAACATTCGATATCGAAATTGATATGGAGTATATTGTTCCTGCAAATTTTGATTCGGTTGATGCAATGTGGAAGATGGTTCAGGAATTGATGGACTAATAGAGAAATACATGGGGCAGTGCCGTATGACACTGCCTTTAACGTGGGAGAAATAACATGACATTTGTAGAATTAAACTTTTTGATTTTTATTGCTGGTACAGCTCTTGTATTCTATATATGCCCTGTGAAGTTTAGATGGCTTGTGCTTCTTGCGTCAAGTCTTGTTTTCTATGGTATAGCGGGAGTGAAATATTTCCCGTTTATTTTTGTGACTTCATTTTCAGTATATCTTGCCGGCCGCGGCATGGGACGCATATATGAGAATATGGACAGAACCATTGCCGAAGGTGAATATGATAGAAAAGAGAAAAAGGCTTTAAAGGATGCTGCAAAGAAGAAGTGCAAAAAGATTCTTGTGCTGCTTTTGATCCTTAATGTAGGCATCCTTGCCGTAATTAAATTTACAAAGTTTGCGGTAGGACCGCTAAACAGCCTGTTTGGACTTTTAGGGGTTGAGACACATTTTAATGCAGCATGGATTATTGTTCCTCTGGGTATTTCCTATTATACTTTTTCGTCCTTAAGCTATCTTCTTGATGTTTATTGGAAGAGGGTAGATTATGAGAAGAATTATGCAAGATTCCTTTTATATGCGATTTATTTTCCCCATATTCTTCAGGGACCTATAGAGCGATACGGTAAATTGGGACAAAGGTTAAAGCAAGAGCTGAGATTTGACTATGACAGGTTCTGTAAGGGAATGCAGCTGATTGTATGGGGCTTTTTCAAGAAGCTTGTGATTGCAGACCGATTAGATATTTTTATTTCGGGAGTATACGATTCTTATAAATCTGCATCAGGAGCGGTATTTTTGGTTGCAATGTTTCTTGATGTTGTTTATATCTACGCCGATTTCTCGGGCTGTATGGATATAGCCAGAGGTGTATCACAGATGTTCGGCGTAGAGCTTGATTTGAACTTTGATCATCCTTTCTCTGCGAAATCCGTAACGGAGTTCTGGAGAAGATGGCATATGACTCTTGGCGGCTGGTTTAAGGATTATGTATATTATCCCATATCTACATCTGACCTTGTCAAGAATATAGGTAAAACCTGTAAGAAGAAGGAGCTTCCTGACTGGCTCACCAGAAGCCTTGTAACCGTTATTCCGGTTACTGTAACATGGGTGCTGACGGGTCTTTGGCATGGTACAGGTAAGACATATCTTGCATGGGGTATTTACTATGCATTTATGATATTTATGTCTGTAACATTTGGAGATTCTTTCAAAGCATTGGGAAGAAAACTCAATATCAAGATGGATACATGGTCATTTGGCGTGTTCCAGATGATTCGTACCACTTGTATATTTGCGGGAGGCCGTTTGCTTACAAGACCGGGTACATTGTGGCTCAGTAAATATGCGCTTAAGACAACATTGACAGATTTTAGAATATGGACTCTGTTTGATGGTACACTATATAAATATGGTCTTGATGAAGCCGGCTTCAGACTTGCGATTATTGTAATACTGATATTTGGCGTAATCAGTATATTGCAGCTTCGCGGAGTATCCATAAGAGATTCGATAGGACGACAGAATATAGTATTTAGATGGGCAATTTACCTTTTGGCGATATTTGCGGTTATTATATATGGTATTTATGGTCCGGGGTATGATGCAGCATCCTTTGTTTATATGGCTTATTGATGGAGTGAGTTATGAAAAAGAAAAATCTTCTAAAAGCAATAGCATTTATATGTATATTTGTGTTGATATTTAATTATATATCAAATGTCTTTAAGGCTAAATGGCTGAAGGGCTGTAGTGTAACATATATGTCCGAGGGTATGTACGAGCTGGAGGATCATTCGATAGATGTATGTATTCTGGGAAGCAGTCAGATGGTTTACGGATTATCTGCTCCAAGAATGTTGGATAAGTATGGAATATCGGCATATGGAACAGGTACGGATTCCCAGCCTATGCTGTGCACATACTTTTATTTGAAAGAGATGGATAAAACACAGGATTTCTCTACGGCAATTCTTGATGTAAGTATGCTTTATGAGCAGGAGGAGGATTCTCGTTTTAGAAAGACGATTGATAATGTACCTCTTAGTAAGAATAAACTGGATTTGATATGGGAATACACGGAAGGCGCTGGTTTGCAGGAGAAATGGGAAAATCTTTTGTCAATATATCAGTATCACAGCAGATGGGATGAACTGGAACAGGACGATTTCGACTACGAAAACATGGAGCGTGTAATGTATATGGGTACTGTTCTTCGTGGGGAAATAAGGAATGACATCACAGATGAGGATATTTTGACTGATGACGAAGAGATTGACCCGGAGCTGGAGATGGTTGAAAACCAAAAGAAATACTTTGGCTGGATTGTAGATTATTGTAAGGAAAATGATATTAATTTGGTGCTTATAAAGACTCCAAAGAAGAGCTGGAACAGGACGAAGCAGGAAGGCGCATCTGCGCTGGCAGAGGAATATGGATTGGATTATTTGGATTTTAATACAAAGGAGCTTGTCGAGGCGATTGACCTTGATATTTCCAAAGACTTTGCCGACCCTGACCATTTGAATATCCGCGGAGCAAGCAAGCTGACGGATTACATGTGTGAATATCTCCTGGAGAGATATGAGTACAGGGATGCAAGGGAAGCTGGAAAATATAATAAAGCCGAGCTGGAAGCATTCAAAAAGGACTATGAAAATAAATGGCTTAGAACGGAAACAGACGTTGTAGAATTTTTAAAGCTGTTACAGGGTTCGGATTATGAAATTGCGCTTCAGGCAAGCGGAGATATCAGTGCAGGATTTACGGATGAGATAGCCTCGGCCTTTGCCAATATTGGAATAGATGTATCGGAAATAAAGGATAATTATGTGGCATATGTCAAAAATGATAAATGTGAATATGAGGATACTTCTACAGAACCGATAGAATATATAGGAAAGTTTAGTGACGGTAAGAGCTTTAAATTGCTTAGTGATATCAATGATGTTGAAAATGAACCTAAAACATATGTGGCAGGAAATAAGACGGCATATGCAAAACGTGGAATTAACATGATTATATATCGTGCAGATTCTAACAAGACAATAAGATGTGCTACGCTTTATGTGGACGAAAATGGTACTATGGGACTTCGTTAGTGAAACAGGAGATAGATATGCAGGAGAAGAAAGCAAGAATAGCCAAGTGGGACAATTTAAAATTTTTCTTTATTGCATGTGTGGTAATCGGTCATTTCTTTGCAAGATTTGACGATATGAAGACTGCGAAAAGTATTATATTTTTTATATATACGTTTCATATGCCGGGATTTATATTTATGTCAGGCTTATTTGCCAAGAAGACAATCAATGAAAAAAGATATGACAAAATATTCAGTTTCCTTATTATGTTTATAGTTACCAAGTATGCACTGTTTCTGATTAAGGTAATCAGTCATAAGAAGCTGGAGTTTGAATATTTCTCTATGAATGATGTATCATGGTATGCATTTGCAGTATTCATATTCTATCTTCTTACTGTGTTTTTTAAACGCTTCAGTCCTGTATATATGATGATTGCGACAGTAATATTTGCATGTGTTACGGGATATGCAACCGATATAGGAACATATCTGTCACTTAGCAGAATCGCAGTCTTTTATCCGATATTCCTTTTGGGGTATTATCTGAAGCCTGAGGATATCCTTAAGGTTACGGGAAAAATATATGTAAAAATTATTTCGGCGATAATACTTGTGGCAGTGGCGGTTATATCTGTTGTAAAAATCGATGACATAAACTGGCTTTTGAAGATATTGAAGGGTAAGTTTGCATATGGAGGACTTGCAAAATATGCAGATTACGGCGGATTGCTTAGACTTATGTGGTATGTGGCTGCCATGATAATTGTATTTGCATGGATAGCGGTTATGCCATCTGTTCATAGTATATTTACGACATGGGGCGGTAGAACCATGCAGGTATATACGCTTCATTATATACCGATGCTGTTGTTCTTTGGTATGTTTAATGGCTCAAATTGGGTTCAGTCCGTCTGGCCGGAGCACTATTTGATATTGGTGCTTATTATTTCATGTTTGGTGACCTGTGTTTTATCGGTAAAACCAATAAAAATTGTAATGGATAAGATGATATATCCAACAAAGAGGAAGGCAGAATAGCATTATATCAGGTGGGAGATGACTCCCGCCTCTATAGGCGGCGAGTAACAAATTTACATCAGTGGGAGTCCAATCTCCCACCTGATATACGCTCCGCGAGGATGCGCAGGGCTTCGTAAAGGAGATACAGAGATGAAAAGACTTCAATTGTTCTGTATTCCTTATGCAGGAGGGACTACAGAGCTCTTTGATGAGTTCTGTAGTTTTTTGCCTAAGGAAATCATTGCAGAGAAAATAGAATACAGCGGTCATGGAAGAAGAATCAGTGAACCATTTTATGAGACTTTTAATGAAATGGTGTCGGAGGTTGCAGGACAGATCAATGACAGGATAGAGGGAGATGCAGATATAGATATCGCATTGTTTGGCTATAGCATGGGAAGTATCGTGGCGTATGAGCTGATAGCACAGGAGCTGCTTGCAAAAAAGCCTGTAGGTGTGATGCTCGCATCCCATGAAGCGCCCGACCATGAATGGGAATCAAAGGAATATTTTATGTGTGATGACGAAACCTTTATGAAGCTTATTCAGGATATGGGTGGTTTTGAAAGGTGTACGCCTGCCATGCTAAAAAACAGGTTTTTTAAAAAGCTTCATTTCGACCCGGTCAGAGCCGATTATCATCTGATAGGAGATTATAAGATGAGCAGAAGGGTAGAACTTGATGTACCTGCATTGTTTTTTTATTCCGCCAGGGATATCCCTACGGAGCATATAGAAGCCTGGAGGCCGTTTCTGGGAAGTCAGGGAAAAATTATAGAGATGGGAGATAGCCATTTCTTTATAAGGGAGCATGCGAAGGAAATGGCTGATATGTTCTGTGATAATATACTTGGTAAAACCATTGAAAACGGAGTATAATGAAAATAACCTGATAAATATAAAGCATAGGAATAGAAAATATGGAAAATGTTTTTACTCGTGAAGATACAAAAGTAATAAAGGGTTTAGCCGTAATTTTGATGTTGATACATCATTTGTGGGCATTTCCAAACAGAATTGCTGGAGATGGACTTGTATCATATCTAGAGGTGTTTGGACAATCCTCAATCCAGTATATAGGAATATTTGGAAAGATATGTGTGTCTATTTTCCTTTTTCTGGGAGGATATGGTATATATATTAGTTGCAAGGATAATACATTAAATGTATTATCTAAAATTAAGGGATTTGAATTTGCTAAATCCTTTAATTGATATTATGATGATTATTGTAATAATTTTCCTGAGAAATACTGCTATTGGAATTGTATTAGACATTATATATGTACCATTTTTAATAATATATTTTTTGGATATTTTGAAAAATCTGAAGATAGTAAAGAAGGTATTTCTTTGTTTGGGCAGACAGAGTACTAATATGTGGTTGATACACTCGTTCTTTTGCTATTACTTCTATGCAGTTGTTAAGATTGTTATCTTTCCGAAAAATGCTGTATTAAGCTTATTGGTGCTTATTATATTATCATATATAGCATCTATAATTATAGATGGTTTTTATAATATATGTAGTAAGGTGTGGAACAGAATAAAGCTTGCAAATGGTATTATATAAAAGAATAACCTGTAACAGCTATTTGTAATTTGGCAGGGATATAAAAGAGAAAAAGAGGTAACATTAATGTTTACAAAGGATGATACACTAAAAGTAAAAGGTGTTGCAATTATTTTGATGTTGTTTCATCATTGCTTTTTAAATGCTGCGAGATATGAAGGTCAGATTGTTTCTTTCTCGCCGTTTAATGAAGCAGATGTAAATTACTGGTGTTTATTTTTCAAGATTTGTGTACCGATTTTTGTATTTCTAAGTGCTTATGGTATCACTATTTCCTATAAGAAGGTAGATGCGGGATATGTTTGGCTTAAGTGATATTTTTGCTACCCCTACGTTTCTTGCAACATTTTGGTATATGGGACTTGCCCAGATTCTAATATGGATAATGCCGTTGCAAATATATATATATGCTAAATTCGGACCAAAAATATTAATGGTGATTTCTTTGTTGCCAATAACCATTAAATTTTCTTATGTATATTTAAAGCAATATATGTTTTGTATCGCTTTAGGAATAATATGTGTAGACAGGGATATATTGGTTCGGATAGCGGACAGAAAAATCATTAAAAATAGTAGTATAGTAAATAAGATCTTAAAGTTTATACTATACTTGTTGATTTTATATGTTCTAACAAGACTAAGGCAGTCAAAAACATTTGATAATATCCTTTTGCCAATTTGGGATGGTATCATATCTGTAATTTTGATTTCCTTCCTGTTTGAATATATAAATAAATTATATGGGATATCAGCGATACTTCAGTTTTTGGGTAAGCATTCCATGAACATATTTCTTATACATAATTTTATAAGAATAGTATGGTACTACGATTTTACATACAGCTTCCAAAACTGGATACTGATTGTGTTGGTTTTACTGGCAATATCACTTATAATATCTATAATTATAGAGTTACTGAAACGGTTAATCGGTTTTAATAAAATCGTTGCGTTTGTTCAGGAAAAGTACGCCGGTAAGTATGTCTGAAAAACGGCATTCAAAAATAAATACGTATGAGAGAGGTGTGGTATTATGAAGCGTATATTAACTTATGGAACATTTGATTTATTGCATTACGGACATATTCGATTATTAAAGAGAGCAAAGGAGCTTGGAGATTATCTGGTGGTGGCGCTTTCTACGGATGAATTTAATGCAGGAAAGGGTAAGGTGGCATATCATTCTTATGAAACCAGAAAGAAGATGTTAGAGGCTATCAGATTTGTTGATCTTGTTATTCCTGAAACATGCTGGGAACAAAAGATAGATGATATTAAGGAATATCATATTGATACCGTTGTTATGGGTGGCGATTGGGCAGGAAGTGATAAGTTTGACTATCTGAAGGATTATTGTGATTTGGTTTTTCTTGACCGTACACCAGGCATATCCACTTCAAAGATTAAAAGTGAACTCGGATTGCAGGAAGCAGTTAATGGAGTTGACCAATTACCAAATGTATAATACCTAAGTATTGAAAATTGGATTATAAATGCAGTTAAAGACTATTGGGTGGAAGTATAGTATGTTCAATGAAACAGCAGATTCTTGTGAGGAGATACAAGAATAGATTTCAATTCTTGGTGAAAGGATGTTGAAGTACATGGGAAAAAAATATAGCTGTGCATTAGTAGCATTATGCAACGGACAAGAAGATATTGATTTGATTAGAGAGAATATCTCACAAACAAACAGCAGGAATAATATACAGATAATAGCGGTTGTTGCCAATCCTTCTGAGCAGATAAAAAGATACAATAATGTTATATACATTTATGCTATGGATAATATTGTTGAAAATATAAAACAGAGTATAGATGCAGAATTTGTATCATTTATATTGCCAAGTGTTTCTTATGATAAAAATGCTTTTACTAATGTGGTCAATTTGGCAAATAAACATAATTATGACGTGGTTTTTGCAAATATTCAGTCACTGAGCGGAATCAATAGAATCTTAAGAAACTATTGTGATTATTGTGGGAAATACAAGGCTGGAATGACTTTTGATACAGATATAAAAATCATGCACAATTTGTACTTTGCATACTTTTTTAGGACAAATACATTTTCTTGGTTACCTGAAATGAGTGTTGAAACATGGGTTTTAGATGTATTGAAAATGGTTTACAAAAATGTGTTGACCCATAGGCATATAGGTTGTATCAGTAAAAGAATTATATATATCAAAACAGGTAACATGGCAATTGAGTTATGGAATGACGAATTCAATGAACTTTCAAGGCTGGCGTTTACACATGATTTCGTTAAGGGTATGCTTGCTATAAGAAATAGTGGGGATATCTTGTTTAAGATAAATGCTGATTATACTTTGCTCTATTATTGTATAAGAATATCAAATCTTATTTCGAATCATTATGACGTTATTGATGAAGATGTAAGAGTAGCGGTTGCAAACCTGATTGACGGTTTTCTATCAACGCTCTATACACCGAATATTATTATAAATAATGTGTATATTTCAAGGATTAATAAGTATTTCTTACTTAATAAGTATTTTAGAAGAGAGGACCTCGAAGAGTCAGAGGCGGTAGATAGAATATTTGAAAAGAAATACACAAGGGTTGTTATGAATATGTTTGAGATAAAAGATGAAGGTCTATATCTTGAATATTCTTTTAATCAGCCGCTCAATGATTGGTGTACACCATTTATAATGGTAAATCATAGTAGAATGGAATTAACGCGAGAAGTATTGTTAGGCCAAACCAGATGGTGCGGAGAGCTTGTAGGTGAAACATATATTTACTCGGTTACTATTCCTTATGATAAATTGGAGGGCATGCTTCGTTTAGGATTGGATGTAAAGGGGAAACAAATTCGTTTGATAGAAGCAGGTTATTCTAAATACACACCATTTACACTGAAGGCAAAGCTGTTTAAGGTTGTTAGAGATAAGGTATTATTTATAGGTGATGATGAAAGAGATATATTTATACTTGATAATACGGAAAAGAATATTGACAAGCTTATAAGACGACGTACAGGTTCTTTTATGACACAGGGAACTCCGGGAATAAAGGCCATTGCTGCAAGAAAGCTGTACGAACAGAGAAAAGAGAAGCTGGACAAGAATATATGGCTTTTTTCTGATAGGACTAACAGAGGTGATGACAATGGTGAGGTGCTGTTTCAGTATGTCTGTGAAAATCCTATAGACGGTGTAGAGCCTTACTTCGTAGTAGATGAAGATACGGATGACTGGAATAGAATGCAGAAGTTCGGAAAGGTCGTTGCACCATTTAGCAGGGAGCATAAACTGCTGTTTCTTCTGAATGAATACAGCCTTTCTTCACAGGCAAATGCGGCGGTTGTAAATCCATTTGGAAAGTATGAATATCTCTACAGGGATTTAATGTATGATAAGAAACTTGTTTTTCTTCAGCATGGAATAACAAAGGACAATCAGTCAAAATGGCTGAATAAATACAATAGAAATCTCTATGGATTTATCGTAACAACTAAGCCTGAATATGATTCCGTTTTTGAATATGATTACTATTATAAGCCAGAGAAGGTATGGCTTACAGGAATGCCGAGATATGACAGGCTATACCATGATGAGAAAAATTATATAACCGTTATGCCTACATGGCGCAAGAGCCTGTCGGCAGGAACGGATGAAAAGGGTGTATGGATTCTTGGCGATGAATTTAAGGACAGTGAATATTTCAAATTTTACAACGATTTGTTAAATGATGAAAGATTGCTTAAGGCGGCGGACGAGTATGGGTATAAGGTGTGCTTTATGCCACATCCGAATACCATTGCAGGAATAGATATGTTCGACCATAATCCTAAAGTAGAATTTATGGACATGAGCTTTTCATACAGGGATATATTTGCCCAGACAGATTTAATGGTTACAGATTATTCCTCGGTTGCTTTTGATTTTGCATATCTCAGAAAGCCAATAGTATATGCTCAGTTTGACAAAGAGAGCTTCTTTAATGGGGAACATTCATACACAGAGGGATACTTTGATTATGAGCGTGATGGTTTTGGCGAGGTTGAATATACACTTGATACTGTTATAAACAGAGTTATAGAATATATGAAGACGGGATGTACCATAAAACCTGAATATGAGCAGCGGATTAATAATACTTTTGCATTTAATGATAAAAATTGTTGCAAGAGGGTTATTGAATTTATAAACAAATACAGGAAAATGGAGAAAAATATATAGTAATAAATGCTGATTATAGTACTATGCAGGTAAATAAGGAGAAGGATATGGATAACAAATTTGAATTTGATATAAGCGTAATAATACCGATATATAATGTTGAAGAATATTTAAGAGAGTGCCTTGATTCTTTATTAGATCAAGGACCTGCCAAATTGCAGGTAATTATGATTAACGATGGTTCTCCTGATGGCAGTGGTGAGATTGCAGAAGAATATGCAAATAGATATGATAACTATGAATGTTATTCAATTGAAAATGGTGGATTGGGACATGCAAGAAATTACGCTATGCAATATGTTAAAGGTAAATACACGATATTTATTGATTCGGATGATGTTATTGTTCCTGGTACTTTCTCCAGAATGATGGAACTTTCAGAGAAGTATGGAAGCGATATGACGATTTGTAATGTAGTTAGATTTAACTCTAAAGGGGCATGGGCATCCGATTTATTCGAGAAAGTATTTTCAGAAATTGAAGATGTTTCGCATATTACTAAAAATCATCGTTTGTTATATGACACTACTGCTTGGAACAAATTAATTCTTACAAGCTTTTTTAAAGAGAATAACTTTAAATTTGCTGAAAATATTTTGTACGAAGATATCCCTTGTACAATACCTATGCATTATAAAGCCAACAAAGTAGCCATGCTGAACAGTATAGGATACTTGTGGAGAGTAAGAGATGGTGCGACAAAGTCCATAACGCAGAACACCTCAAGCAATCAGAATCTTATTGATAGATTAGAAATAGTAAGAATGCTTGATAAATTTTATAAAGACGAATTAAAAAATCCAGAGATGTGGATTGAGCAGCAGAAAAAAACCTTGGAAACAGATTTGATGATTTTTGTCCGTGCTTGTGATAAGATGCCGGAGGATCAGGCAATGGATTCTCTTGAGAGAATCAAAAATTATATAGAAACGTCTATTGATCCGGATATCATTGGATACCTGAATATAGTTGATCAAAAGAAATATGAATGTGTACTCAATTTAGATTTGCAAGGGCTGATAAAAGTATTACAGTTCCAAAAGATTTATGATGAAATGATTGTTGAAGAGCAAGATGGTCGATTGATTGTAAAGATTCCTAAGGATATATTGGGTGTAAATGAGTATGACGTAACGGAGAGTATTTGCAAACAACCAATTAAATGCCAGATTAATGATGTGAAAATAAAAGATACATCAATCACTGTTGTAGCTCATGCATTTAGGGCGAAGGTAGATATACCGGAAGGCTCTGAGAGAAAGTTAAAGGTATATCTATATAATGAGGCAAATCAAAAGAAAATTTTGTTGTCTGTTGAAGATGTAGCAACTACTGAGCTGACTTCTAGATGGGGCAAAAAATTAAATCCTACAACAGGAGAGACATCGGATTATAATTATGATGGTGCGGGATTTTCTTTTCACTTTGATTTTAAAGATTTAGAATTGAATGATTTTATTGGTATTAACAAAATACTTGTGGAATATGAGGATAGATTTGGCAAAAAATCGTTTTTATTGAAAAAAACAGGAAATGATGTTAGGGCAAAAAAGGACAATACATCGATTCTGTGTGACGATGATTTGATAATTTTGAAATTTGCTTATCTAGGAGAAATTAGTTTCAATATTAAAAAGCTTGACATGATACAACAGGATGTGAATTTAGATAATAATCAGATAAACTGCTTAGTATCAGGAGAAGAAGGAAACTTATTCTTTAAAAACAAAGAAGAAACTGTAATTTATACTGAAAAGGGAAAAAGCAATATATATAGTGCTCCGATAAGTTCATTTGAATTTGGTAGTGAGTATTTATGCTATATAGGAGATGCAAAAGACAATCAATTTTTATATGGTGCTACAAAGACAATATGTTTAAAGGAGACCCAAGAAGAATTGTTAGTTGTTAATACAACAAGCAGCAGAAATGTCCGCATACTGTTTTTGAAGATGTCTACAAAGATTGATGAAATATCTAGGGATAAAAAGATTGTTAAAATAAGAACATCTGTGGCGGGCAATAAATCGATAATAAAGAAGGCTACTGAAGCAAGGCTGATTGTTCGGGATGAAAAATTCGAGAGAGATGTCATTATGGATACTTGTACATGTGATTTCTCTTTTGGGAATTATTGTTGTGAATTTAAGGTTAATTTTGCAAATGAAAAGATGATTAAGGATTTTTATCAGAGCCTTCGTACTGTCCAAGTTGAATACTTGCTAGAAGGAGAGACTATAAAAACAGATATATATAGTGAGAAATATTATAATTATATTATAACGCATAAGGATTTAAAGATAACAGTTTATAGAGATTCCAGAGGTATGCTTATGCTTAAATTAACGCTAATTTGGCCTGAAGCAGAGGATTCGGTTGAGAAGAGGAAACTGTTAACATATAAAAATTATCCGGAATATAGAAAAAAGAAATTAGATAAACATAGGATTATTTTTGAATCAATGTGGGGCGGACAATATAGCTGTAATCCGCAGGCGCTATATGAATATATAGATGAAAACTATCCACAATATGAATGTATTTGGTCGTTAAAAGATCCTAGAACACCTATAAAGGGAAACGGAATCAGAGTAAGAAGAGGCTCTCAAAAATATTTTGAATATCTGGCTACAGCCAAGTATCTTGTAAACAATGTAAATTTTGAAAATGCATATGTTAAGAGAAAAGGGCAGATAGAGATTCAAACCATGCATGGAACACCTCTAAAGACATTGGGGTTGGATGTTACAAATGATTTTCCAACGGCTGCTTCTATAGAACAGTATATTGAAAAAAATAGACGTTGGGATTATCTGATTGTTCAAGGCAATTTTATGAAGGAAAAGGGGTATGATTGTTTTAAGTTTGAAAAGAAGGTGTTAAAAACAGGGTACCCAAGAACGGACCGCATGTACAAGAATGATGCTGCAAAGATAGAAGAAATTAAAAACAAGCTGGGCTTGCCTTTGGATAAAAAGATTATCTTCTATGCACCAACCTGGAGAGTTAAGAATCGTTTTGATATGATGATGGATCTTGAACTTATGAAAGAAAAGTTGAAGGATGATTATATTATAATGATTCGTATGCATCATTTTGCTGCGAAGGGATATTCTGTTCCTGAGGATGGTGAATTCATCTTTGATCTTGGCAATTATCAATATGTTGAGGATTTGTATAGTATAAGTGATATATTAATAACAGATTATTCATCTGTAATGTTTGACTATGCATTATTAAACAAACCGATGATATTCTTTGTTTATGATATGGAAGAGTATTGTGAGGCTCTGAGAGGATTATATGTAGATTTTTCCCAAGAAGCACCAGGTCCATTGGTAAGAAATACTCAGGAAATAATAAATGCAATAGTAAATAGTGATGAAGAACAGAAGAAATGTTCAGACAGAATAAAGAAATTCAGAGAAAAATTCTTGACTTACGAAAATGAATCATCTAGTAAATTGGTAGTAAAAAAGGTTATGAAACCATCAAAACTTTTAACAATGTTAAGCAGGAAATAATAAAATAAAAAGTAAAGTGGCTGCCGTCTTAAGGTAAAAATGATATGCTCCCTTCTGGGTAGACAAGTGAAATAATAAAAACTTGTCACTTAGGAGGGAGCATATCAAGCAGTTCAAAATCGTTAATGCGACAGCCCTTTTACAAAAGATATGATTGGGTATAATTTATACACCAATTAATTGATAAAGCCGCATCACCTTCTTTATCACGGATTTTATTAAGCGTATCGGTTAGGCTGATGATTGAATGGCGCATAGACATATGTTATAATTGTATTTGGCAAAAAATTGTTTAAGGGGAGATACTAATGATTGAAACGGCAACTGCTACAAGTAAATTTTCGTTTTCAAAAACAGATTCCTTGTGCCTAAAAGGAATTGCAATTGTCATGATGTGTTTTCACCATGGTTTTCGTGAAGAATGGCTGTTTAAGGATTACACTGTCAGCTTTGCTCCTTTTTCTATGGACACCATTATGTCGATTTGTCAAATATTTAAAATTTGCGTTTGTATATTCGCTTTTATCACAGGTTATGGTCTGTATCTATCAGCAAAAGATACATGCAACGATTTAAAAACAAGCGAAAAATGGATCATGTCAAGATTAATTAAAACGCTAAGTGCTTTTTGGATGATATATATCCTTTCGTTTATATTAACTTGGATTTATGCATCATATCCACAAGAAATATATTGTAAAAATGGATATATAAGAGCAATCGTTTATGCTTTAATCGATTTTTTAGGACTTGCTAATCTTTGTGATACCCCAACATTATTAGGTACTTGGTGGTATATGAGTGCTGCGATAATTTTTATTGTCTTAATACCAATTGCGATAAAATTTTCAAACAAATTTGGATATATCAGCTTAATAATATGTGTTGCCGCTTTGCCAAGAATATTGAAAACCGATTATCCTGGGAACATGAGTACATATCCTTTTATCATGGTTGTTGTGTTTGGTATGATTTTTGCACATTACAATCTTTTCAAAAAGCTTGATAATGTGAAGCTTACAGATAATAAAGTTTTCAGTGATATAATTCAATTTATGATTTATGCTTTTTTAGTTGTTGGAGGCGGATTTGTTTATCTTAAAGTTCCAATTGAAACACTTTGGGAATACAATTATGCAGTCTATCCTGTTATTGTTATTTGTTTTTGTAATAAGTTTATAGTCAGAATACCGATTATTCGGAATGTTCTTGCTTTTTTGGGCAAACATTCAGTGAATATCTTTTTAGTGCACACATTTATTAGATATACTTTTTTTGGAGAATTTATCTACAGCTTTAAACATTTTGTTTTAATAACAGTTGTTCTTCTTTTGATTTCGCTTGGTATCTCTATTGTCGTTGAAGCATTAAAAAAGCTTATTCGATATAACAAGCTAATCAGTACTTTTTCTGATAAGGTCTGTGCTGTAGTTGATAAATTATAATATATCAAATAGGAAATGGCACCTTAGATTGCAAAATCTTGAAGGTGCTATTTTTTAATGGATAGGGCATGGCTTGTTAAGCATTTGAACCTGAATCGTTATTGGGGACAATCGAACGTGTAAAAATAATGTTATTGATTTGCCATTTCCCCATTTGAAGGGTTTCCTTGTATTAGAGTTGATTTGTTTAGGCTATTCAAGAGAGTCAGTCTGTTTTTCTATTTATGTTTGTATTATTTCTGCCTAGATGCTATAATTATGAAAGGTTTATGGTTTGATAGAAACGAATCGGAAAGGAAGATGAGGATGAACGAGAAACGTCGCCTTGATAACACATACGAAAGATATCTGGAGATACCATTATTTATGATTGCACTTTTTGTAATTATGACAGTGGCGCTCTTTTTTGTAAATATTATATCAGGAGTAATAGCGATCGTTGTTACAGCAGTATATTCTGTGATTTCCATACTTTCATTTGTCAGATATAGAGCATCAACAAGGGCAAGATTTGTAGAGTTTGCCATGGAGCATGGCAAGATGCAGAAGGAGCTGTTGCGGGATTTCCCTATGCCCTATGCATTGCTTGATAAGACAGGAAAAATTGTCTGGGTCAATGATGAATTTGCAAGGATAACCGATTCCAGTAAAAGAAAGCTGATGAAGCTTACGGCAATGCAGGTATTTGAAGATATAACACCGGAGATGATACCGGAGGACGATACCGTGATAAACGGCAATATCGTTTATGGAGACAGAGACTATAAGGTTGAGATTAAATCGGTTGTAGTCGGAGAAGGTCATATTGCAGATGCCGCAGGAGAAACATCAGACAATAATCAGGCAGAAGATAAAGAGCTATTCAAAAAGAAGGGGATAGAGGAGTCAGGCTTTATCGCTATGTATCTTTTTGATATGACGGAGCTAAACCGCCTGACAAGGGAAAATCAGGAGCAGAAGCTGGTGGCAGGTCTTATTTATCTGGATAATTATGATGAGATTTTTGACGGACTTGAGGAGGTGCGTCATTCCCTGCTGATTGCGTTGGTGGATAGAAAGATTAACAAATATATGGCAAATGTCGATGCCATTGTAAAGTCTCTTGAGAAAGATAAATATATGTTTGTAATGCCACAGAAATATTTGCCGCAGCTGAAGGAAAGTAAGTTTGCCCTATTAGATGAGGTGAAGGCTATCAATATCGGAAATGATTTGCCGCTGACACTTAGTATCAGTTTGGGAACGGATTATAGCAGCTTTATAGGCAACTTTGAAGCGGCTCGTTCGGCAATGGAGCTTGCCCTCGGCAGAGGCGGAGATCAGGCGGTAATAAAGTCGGCTGACAGAATCACATATTATGGTGGCAAAAGTCAGGGAACTGAGAAATCGACGAGGGTTAAGGCAAGAGTTAAGACTCTTGCATTTAAGGAATTGCTTGAAACCAAGGAAAAGGTTATTATCATGGCACATAAAAATCCTGATATGGATGCCTTTGGTTCTGCCATAGGTGTGTACCGGATGGTGACCTCTATGGAGAAGAAGGCACATATCGTTATCAATGAGGTTTCATCTGCCATAAGTCCTATATATAGTAATTTTACGGCAAACAGTATATATGGGGAGGATATGTTCATAAACAATGAGCAGGCACTTGAGATGATAAACGCAGATACCATGCTGGTTGTAGTGGATGTAAATAATCCGGGGCTCACAGAGTGTGAGGAGCTTATATCATATGCCAAAAGTGTGGTTGTGTTCGACCATCACAGACAGACGAAGGATGTTATTGCAAATGCCACATTATCTTATATTGAACCGTTTGCTTCATCGGCATGTGAAATGATAGCGGAAATGCTTCAATATATGGATGAGAAGATAAAGCTGCGTCCGTCAGAGGCAGATGCCATGTATGCAGGTATCCTGATTGATACAGACAACTTCCTGACGAAGACGGGTGTCAGAACATTTGAGGCGGCTGCTTATCTTAGAAGAAGTGGCGCAGACGTTATGCGCGTGCGTAAAATGTTCAGAAGTGATATCGACACCTACAGGCAGAGAGCTGACGGTGTAAGAAATGCGGAGATGGTTCTGGATTCGTTTGCTGTTTCTGTATTTGAGCCGAAGGCAGGTCCTGAGTCACCGATTGTATTAACAGCCAAGGTGGCAAATGAAATGTTGAATATAGCAGGAGTAAGGGCATCATTTGTAATAGCCCAGATGGGTAAGAATGTAAAGATTAGTGCAAGGGCTATTGATGATGTCAATGTACAGATAATTATGGAGAAAATGGGTGGCGGCGGTCATGCAAATATCGCAGCAGCGGAATTTGCCGACACTACAACAGATGTAGTTAAGGCAGAATTGATTCGAGTATTAGAGGAAATGTACAAGGAAGGAGATATATAGAATGAAGGTTATTTTATTAGAAGATGTAAAGAACCTGGGCAAGAAGGGAGATTTGGTGAATGTAAATGATGGACATGCCAGAAATTATATTATCCCAAAGAAGCTGGGGCTTGAGGCTACACCAAAGAATATGAATGATTATAAGCTGAAGAAGGCACACGAGGAGAAGGTGGCAGCCGAGAAGCTGGCTGAAGCAAAGGCTCTTGGGGCCGAACTTGAAAAGTCTTCCGTTACAGTCAGAATCAAGGTAGGTGAGGGCGGAAGAGCCTTCGGCTCCGTATCATCAAAGGAAATATCGGAGGCTATTAAGCAGCAGCTTGGACATGATATTGATAAAAAGAAAATCGTTTTAAAGGATGCCATCAAGGCTATGGGCGAGTTTGTCGTAAAAATCAAGCTGCATCCACAGGTTCAGTCAGAGCTTAAGGTAAAAGTAGTAGAAGGAAAATAGAAATGGAAGATGCATACATCAGAAGAAAACAACCATATAATTTGGATGCGGAGCAGTCGGTTATAGGCTCTATGATTATGGACAGAGATGCTATTGTGGACGCTTCGGATATTCTGACTAAGGATGATTTTTATAACACGCAATATGGTATTCTGTTTGAAAATATGGTGGAGCTGTTCAAAGAGGGAAAAGCAGTTGACCTGATTACCTTGAGCAATCGCCTGAAGGAGAAGAATGTTCCAGAGGATGTGGCAGGCATGAAATACATAGCGGATATTATAGCCGCTGTACCGACCTCTGCAAATGCGAAGCACTATGCAAAAATCGTTGCAGACAAGTCCATACTTCGTAAAATGATAAAAATGTGTGAAGAGGTGGAGAAGGACTGCTATCTGGATACGGATGATGTCGATGATTTGCTTGAAACAGCGGAAAACGGAATATTTAAACTGGTTCAGGAGCGAAACGGCGGCAGGGATTTTGTACCCATAGACCAAATCGTAATCAATGTTATTGACCAAATTGAGGCGGCTTCCAGGATGAATACGAGAGTAACGGGTATTCCCACCGGCTTTATAGATTTGGATAACATGCTGACAGGACTTCATGGCTCAGAGCTTATCCTTGTTGCTGCAAGACCTGCCATGGGTAAGACGGCATTTGTACTGAATATTGCCCATCATGTAGCTGTAAAGAAAAATGTAGCAACTGCCATATTCAGTCTGGAAATGAGTAAGGAGCAGCTTGTAACACGTATGGTTGCCATGGATGCACTTGTAAATTCCCAAAAAATTCAGACAGGACAGCTTGTAGATGACGAATGGGACAAGATTATGGACAGCACCGAGGTAATAGCGGAAGCACCGTTGTTCATAGATGACAATTCTGCTATTTCCATTGCAGATTTGCGCTCCAAATGCCGAAAGCTCAAACAGAATCATAATCTGGGCTTAATTATAATCGATTACTTGCAGCTGATGAGTACAAATAAGCATGTAGAGTCAAGACAGCAGTTTATATCTGATATATCACGTTCACTGAAGACGTTGGCAAGGGAGCTGGATGTGCCGGTTATCGCATTGTCACAGCTGAACAGAGCGGTTGACTCAAGACCGGATCACAAGCCTGTACTTGCTGATTTGCGTGAGTCCGGTGCCATTGAGCAGGATGCCGACGTGGTTCTGTTTATATACAGAGATGATTATTACAATCCTGATACCGAGAAGAAGGGCATAGCCGAGATTATTATAGCCAAGCAGCGTAAGGGCTCTACCGGCTCGGTTGATTTGGTATGGTTACAGGATTATACAAAATTTGCAAATAAAGAGCATTGAAAAGGAGATTGAAAAGATGGTAGTAGAACCAAGAGTGAAGGATTTTATATGTACAACGGCGCACCCTGTAGGATGTGCGGAAAATGTTAAGAAGCAGATAGCGTACATCAAGAGTAAGGGCAGGGTAGAAGGCGCTAAGAAGGTGCTGGTTATCGGAGCATCAACGGGATATGGTCTGGCATCAAGAATTGCGGTGGCATTTGGCTATGGTGCAGATACCCTTGGCGTGATGTTTGAGAAGGAGTCAAACGGCAGACGGACAGCGACAGCGGGCTTCTATAATACCAGAGCATTTGAAAAGGAAGCGGAGAAAGAGGGGCTTTATGCAAAGTCAATCAACGGAGATGCCTTTTCTCTTGAAATTAAGCAGCAGGTTATTGATACCATAAAGGAGGATATGGGCAAGGTGGATATGATTGTTTACAGCCTTGCAGCACCTAGAAGAACGACACCGGATGGTACAAAGTATACCTCTGTTCTTAAGACTGTCGGTGAGGAATATACAAACAAGACTCTTATATTGAAGGATAATTCTATTGCAGAAGCACATATTTCTGCTGCAAATGAAGATGAAATAAATGCTACCATTAAGGTCATGGGTGGTGAAGACTGGATAGACTGGATGCAGGCGCTTTCTGATGCAGGGGTTCTTGCAGATGAGGTAACAACAGTCGCATATTCCTATATAGGACCAAAGATTACCTTCCCGATATATGCAGAAGGCTCAATCGGTATGGCAAAGAAGGATTTATATAAGTCCTGCGATATCATTAATGAGAAATTCACAAATATTAAAGCAAAGGTTGCCATTAATAAGGCACTTGTTACACAGTCCAGCTCAGCGATACCTGTAGTTCCGCTTTATATAACACTTCTTTATAAAGAAATGAAGGCTAAAGGGCTCCATGAAGGCTGTATCGAGCAGATGCAGAGACTATTCATGGACAAAATCCTTGATGATACGCAGGTAGATGAGAATGGCTATATCCGTATGGATGACTGGGAGATGCGTGATGATATACAGATAATGGTTGCAAAAAAGTGGGATGAGGTGACGACTGAAAATGTTGCAGAGCTTGCCGATATAGACGGTTATTGGGAAGAGTTCTATCAGATGTTCGGTTTCAAAATAGACGGCGTTGATTACAGTGCAGATGTAGATATTATGTAAGTATTAGGAGTTAATATGAGGTAATTTAATTAAGTCTTGAGAACATCGGTATTGATTAATATATTTGTATATGTGGATAAAAAAACAGAGCATATAGCGTTTTAAATACTCTTGTATGCTCTGTTTTCGTTTGAATTAAGGGCGGTAGGTATCAATTAATTTTTTGCTCATTATTTTTCGAAGTTTTTTTATCTTATTTCCAATCACTAAACCCCCCTATTATTATATTATCACAAATAGAAATCAAATTTATTTCAATATAGGATATAATTGACAGCTAAAATGTCGAATGGTAATATTATTTCAAGTAGAAATATTCTTGAGTTTCCGCAGAATTATCCACACTTCCTTGATTTGTACCATCCTGTTATCTACAACTTTCAAAAAATACCCAAAATATAAGGAATCCTGTTCCATTTTGATGTAAA
>CAZATW010000019.1:0-35530 GCA_964488185.1 uncultured Coprococcus sp.
AAATATCATTGAGAAAAACAAAGAGAAAGTTGCCAACGATTGCTTGACACAAACCTTTCTACATGCCTGCTTGAATATTTTAGTTTTTTTTTTATATACTGTGATAGTGCTTTTATAGGCACAAATATATTGATGAAAATCATTTATAAAGTTGGAATTGGAGATTAAAATGGATATAGCACTTAAAATTACAGAAGAGCTTGCCTGTAAGAAATGGCAGGTCGAAGCAGCAATCAAATTAATTGATGAGGGAAATACAATTCCTTTCATTGCGAGATATAGAAAGGAAGCTACCGGTTCTTTAAATGATGAACAACTGCGCCAGTTAAATGAGCGGCTAACATACCTTCGTAATCTTGAAGAGAAAAAAACTCAGGTTTTATCAAGTATAGCAGAACAGGACAAGCTGACCCCGGAGCTCAAAGCACAAATCGAGGCCGCCGAGACAATGGTTTTGGTAGATGACCTTTATCGCCCATACAGACCTAAGAGAAAAACAAGGGCTACGGTAGCCAAAGATAAAGGCCTTGAAGGTCTGGCAAATATCATATATTTGCAAATGACAGACACGCCTATTGAAAAGGAAGCAGCAAGCTACCTTTCAGAAGAAAAAGGAGTCCTTACAGTTGACGAAGCAATCGCAGGTGCAAAGGATATCATCGCAGAAAACATATCAGATGAAGCCGACTTTAGAACAAGGCTGCGTGAGCTTACCATGAGCAATGGTATTCTTTCTTCTTCTGCAAAGGATGCCGAAGCAGAATCCGTATATGAAATGTATTATGATTTCAGTACTCCTGTATCAAAAATGACAGGCTATAGAACACTTGCGATAAACAGAGGCGAAAAGGAAAATTTTCTTGCAGTAAAAATAGAAGCACCTGTGGAGTCCGTAATAAAATATCTTGAAAAACAAATAATCGTCCGTGACAATCCACAGACTACAGAAATATTAAAAGAGGTAATTGCCGACAGCTATGAAAGACTTATAGCGCCTTCCATAGAACGGGAGGTAAGAAACATGCTTACAGAAGCTGCCGAAGACGGTGCAATAAAGGTATTTGCATCAAACCTTGAGCAATTACTGATGCAGCCGCCTATTGTTGGTCAGGTTGTATTGGGCTGGGATCCGGCTTTCAGAACAGGCTGCAAGCTGGCTGTTGTAGACGCAACAGGCAAGGTACTTGATACTGTTGTCATTTATCCGACAGCTCCTCAGAATAAGGTCGCGGAAGCGAAGAAAACCCTCAAAATGCTAATTAAGAAGTATGGCATAACCCTTATATCAGTAGGAAACGGTACTGCATCAAGAGAATCAGAGCTTGTTATTGCAGAGCTTATCAAGGAGCTTGACACCCCTGTTCAGTATGTAATTGTAAATGAAGCGGGAGCTTCCGTATATTCGGCAAGCAAGCTTGCAACTGAAGAATTTCCAAACTTCGATGTAGGACAAAGAAGTGCTGCTTCTATCGCCAGAAGACTTCAAGACCCACTTTCAGAATTGGTAAAAATAGATGCAAAGGCTATCGGTGTGGGCCAATATCAGCACGATATGAACCAGAAAAAGCTTACTGCCGCCCTTGATGCAGTTGTAGAGGACTCTGTAAACCATGTAGGTGTAGACTTAAACACGGCTTCTGCCCCACTTATGGAACATATATCAGGAATTAATAAAACGCTCGCCAAAAATATTGTTGAGTACAGAGAGGCAAATGGCTCCTTTCAGAACAGAAAAGAGCTGCTCAAGGTGCCAAAGCTTGGGCCTAAAGCATTTGAACAGTGCGCCGGATTTATGCGAATATCAGGTGGAACCAATCCGCTTGATGCTACGTCTGTTCATCCAGAAAGCTACGATATCGCCATAAAACTTATAGAAAAGCTCGGTTACAACATAGATGAGCTTAAATCAGGAAGTCTTTCGGGTATATCGAATGCCGTTAAAGATATTAAGAAACTGTCTGCTGAACTTGAAACAGGTACAGTAACTTTAACAGACATCTTAAAGGAATTAGAGAAACCCGCAAGAGACCCACGTGATGAAATGCCAAAGCCTATTCTCTGTGGGGATGTTCTGGAAATGAAAGACCTTACTGAGGGTATGATACTTAAGGGAACGGTCAGAAATGTAATTGACTTTGGTGCATTTGTCGATATCGGTGTGCATCAGGATGGCCTTGTTCATATATCGGAAATGTCAAATAAATTCATCAAGCATCCACTTGAGGTTGTAAGTGTCGGCGATATCGTACAGGTCAAGGTTTTAAGTGTTGATTTAAACAAGAAGAGAATTCAGCTCACCATGAAAAATATATAAAATTACAGAAAGGAAATCAGAAATGGAAATCAGACGTGCGACTTTTGACGATATGGATGGCATAAACAAGCTGCTTAAACAGGTTTTAATGGTTCACCATAACGGCAGACCCGATTTATTTAAGGCCAATGTAAAAAAATACAATGACGATGAACTAAGGGAAATTATTTCAGATGATATGAAGCCTATATTTGTTGGTGTAGACGAAAATAATAATGTACTTGGATATGCATTCTGTATACACACCCAACATAAGGATGACAATATACTGACCGACATTAAGACACTTTATATAGATGATATATGTGTGGACAGTACAGCCAGAGGACAGCACGTGGGAACAAGAATATATAATCATGTTATAACTTTTGCCAAAGCTCAAGGCTACTATAATGTAACCTTAAATGTCTGGAGCTGTAATCCTGCCGCCATAAAATTCTACGAAAGTCTGGGACTTACACCTTATAAATTGGGCATGGAACAAATTCTATAGCCTGCAAAACCTGTCATTGGCAGATTACTTTAGATGCATGTAAAACAACTTACATGGACACAACCGGCAGATTTTTCAGATATATAACAACATATTTTGAACCGGCTTTTTACTATAATTAAGCCGGTTCAATTTTTATCTCCAACTTTCCACATAAGCTATTTACCTATTATCAATAAAATCGTAGCTTAAAAACTTTATTTTTGGCATCCGCAATCATCATTTCCCAGACACGGCGCCGACTTGTCAAATGCCGAATTGAATGCATAGAAATTCTTTGAATCCAATGTTTCATTTAATATATCAAGACTCTCACCAAATCTTTGGAAATGAACGATTTCACGCGCTCTTAAGAATTTTATCGGCTCATATACATCAGGATAATCACGGCAAAGGCGGAGAATGTTGTCATAAGTACTACGTGCCTTCTGCTCTGCTGCCATGTCTTCAAACAAATCCGTTATAGGATCACCCTTGCTCTGGAACTCACATGCATTAAATGGCACTCCCCCTGCTGCCTGTGGCCAGATACCTACTGTATGGTCTATATAATATTTGTCAAAGCCTGATGCCTTGATTTCTTCCATAGAAAGGTCTCTTGTCAACTGATGAACAATTGTTGCCACAATTTCAAGATGTGCTAACTCATCGGTTCATCCATGTTGGAAATACAATATTAATGAAACATTTTTATCTCAAATGCTTATTAATTCTATTTTTCTTAGGCACTGGAACAGACCATGTTTTAACTGTCTGTTCTTTGATAAAGTTGACAAATCCGTCTAATTTATCAGTTTTATCAAATACGGTTAATCCCATATAATATGTTTCCTTATCCTCATCATAGATAATTGTTGGCGGAAGCCCATGTGTCATAAGTATATAATTCATCAAAAATCTTCCAGTCCTGCCATTTCCATCTGCAAATGGATGTATATTTTCAAAATTGCAATGGAAATATGCAGCTGTGATAAGCACCTCATTGATATCATCACCGCATCCGGCTATTTCATTACATATAAAAGATATTTCCTCTTCGACTTCATCAGGCTCCAAACCTATATTGTCACCAACACCATAGCTGTTGACTTTATATTTTCCCGGTCTCTCACCCTTTTTCCATCTGTTTTCATCATAGCAGCCCTTCGTTAGCAAATAATGAACCTTGCATATGAACTCCGATGTTATCGGCGTTTTGTTAATAATATTCTCCTTTGTTGCCTCATAACAATCCTTTTGATTTTGCGTTTCATATATATCTCTTAAATCACCTGTATAATTCATTATCCTACCATTTTCAAATATCTCTCTTGTCTGATGATATGTCAAATTACAATCCTCGATTTTATTTGAATGATAAGCAAACAAAATCTTATAGTTGTTGAGTGCACATTCCAAATCCTCAATACTGTTTATACATTTTTCTTTCCATTTTTCTACTACATTCTCATATGTCATACGTGATTCTCCTATCCTATTAGACTATTCAAGACTCGCTCGCGAGTCTTGGCGCGGGATTCGTGTCAGCGTTAGCTGACATAACTCATTTACGAATCCCTGCGCATCCTCGCGGAGCGTATATCAGGTGGGAGATTGGACTCTCATTGATGTAAATTTGTTACTCGCCGCCTATAGAGGCGGGAGTCATCTCCCATCTGATATATTCATATTATATATGTCCTTCCAAGCAAAGCCTCATACAAAACTGTTACATACAATATTATATCATTATTTATAATTTCTTAGTTCCCCATTGTAGTTTATCATTATATTCATTTGATACAGCTTTAGGAAGGACAATTAATTTCTTTCCGCCCGATTCAAATGGAATTTCTTTTCCTGTAAATAGTTTTTTAAGCTGTGCTTCAGTAAGCTCTTTTCCAAATACTTTAGCAATAATCATACCACATTTACTGGAACAGTACCAACCAAATTTCCCCTTTACAACATCCGATCCACACTTAGGACATTTACCTATTGAATTTGCAGTGTTTCGCCCGCCAAAAGATATGTTATTATCTACCGAAGAATATTTCGCACATATATCTCGTACAAAAGCTTCTATTTCATTCATAAAAGTTTCAGCCGCATAATTTCCATGTTCAACTTTTTGCAGCTTAGTTTCCCACTCCGCCGTCAGTTTTGGAGATTTTACTTCCGCAGGAACAGCTTTTATCAGATTAATTCCCTTCTCTGTTGCAGAAAGTTTTTTCCCTTTACGCTCTACATACCCCTTGTTTACAAGCCCTTCAAGTACAGATGCCCTTGTTGCCGGAGTTCCAAGTCCCTTTTTCTCCGTATTCTCATCATCGTATTCATCACGTCCTGCATGCTCCATAGCAGAAAGCAAGGTATCTTCTGTATATGCCTTTGGTGGATTTGTAAAATGTTCTGCTGTTTTGGCCGAAACATTATGAAATATCATTCCCTGAGAAAGAGCCGGAAGAGACTTAATTTCCTTATCTCCCTCATCATCTGTACTTTTATTTTTAAACGCAGCTTTAGCTTTTTCCTCAAAGAACTTCCATCCCTGTACTGTAATTTCCTTCCCATTTGCTTGAAAAGTTGTATTTTCACATAAAATCTTTACCCCGGTTGTCACATAATTATGAGACATCGAAGTGGCACATAAAAGTCTGGAAGAAACTAACATTAAAATATTCTTATGTGGGGCTGGCAGCTCGCTTAAATCTGTTGTTGCAATATTAACAGTTGGAATAATGGCATGATGTCCTGTTACTTTTTCATTATTAATGCAGTATTTTACATTTGGATTAAATATCACATCTGGCACAATTATCTCAAATGTACTTGTTTCAAAAATTGCCTTAATTACATTCATTGCTGTTTCTTCCATATCATCAGACAGGTATTGACTATCTGTTCTTGGATATGTAACAAGCTTGCCCTCATATAAAGCCTGCATATAATCAAGTGTCTGTTGTGCCGTATAACCAAACTGCTTATTTGCTTCTCTCTGCAAGGTAGTAAGGTCATATAATTTTGGAGGCTTCAGCTTTTTTAGTTCCTGCTTTACTTCTGTAACTGTAGCAGTCTTGCCGGAGATGGCAGCTACAAGTGATTTTGCAGTATTTTCATTGTCGATTTTTCCTGAAGAAGCCGTAAAATCACCACAGTTTAGCTCTACTGTAAAATATTTTTGTTTAATAAAATTCTTAACTTCATAATCGCGCTTTACTATCATAGCAAGTGTAGGTGTCTGAACACGTCCAACATTAAGCTGCGTATTATAACGAACGGAAAATAACCGAGAGCCATTCATTCCTACAAGCCAATCAGCTTTTGCACGACAAAATCCTGCATCAAATAAATTATCATACTCCCTTCCATCCTTAAGATTTGCAAATCCTTCTTTTATTGCTACTTCCTCAAGTGATGAAACCCACAAACGCCTGACGGGTTTTCTAGGACTTCCTGAAAGATTATAAACATAACGGAATATACATTCGCCCTCACGGTCAGCATCTGTTGCACATATAATCTCATCAACTCTACTGTCGTTTATTAAATCCTTTAAAATATCAAATTGTTCCTTGCTATCAGCTTTTATTTTTAAATTCCAATCTTCAGGCATCATTGGTAACTGCTCAAATGTCCACTTTCCCGACCACTTCTCTCCATAATCATTTGGCATGTAAAGATGGGCTAAATGTCCAAAACACCATGACACGATATATCCGTTTCCTTCCATATATCCTTCGCATTTTTTATTTGCACCAAGCACAGGATAAATACTTCTTGCAACACTTGGTTTTTCTGCTATTACTAATTTCATAATAATTAAATTTGCAGGAATATACGATTTTTATACGATATATTCCTGCATCCTCCTTTTCTTTATTTAATTTATCTTCTTTGAATTGCTTTCTTGTTTTTATCTGTATTTACCTGAGCTTCAAGACAATTTTTCTCTTTTGGATACTCGACACTCTTATCAGAGTATGCTATACTGTTATCGAAGCAGATAATTGTCGTTGACTTGGGTAATTGGCACCCTATGTCCGAGAACAATTTGTCTGCTTCTGTTTTATTGATAGCCAAAATTCCTGCTTTTTCCTTCATATACTCCAAATAAGATTTGATATTGTTTTTGCCATAGATGCTTGCAACTCTATTAACACGGCAATTTTTCCCTTTTACATTAAGATAAACCGGAATAATAATATTGTGATTATCCTTGTCCTTGTATCTGCTTACAACAACTACACACTCTTGATTATTCCCTTTACATATCAATATAGGATTTCTAATTACCTGTGGTAACATTTTAATGATTTCTACCTGTATATCATGCTGCTCTGAATGCCTTTTTCGAGTATTATTACTTACAACATCTATGTTTTCCAAGCTATTTTCAATTACGCTTTGCGTTACAATTAAAGGAACCGCATCAGCCCCAACAGCTCTTAAGCAATATGGAGTAGTACCTATTTTTATTACTTCATTTGACGGAAGGCTGCCTGCCATATAATCAGACATTTGCTGAAGGTATTTCTTATCCTCAATATTATTTCTTTCAATCTTTTTCGCATATGTCACTATATCTCTTTTATCTGTCATTAAAGAAAGCTGATTTAATTCACTTACAAGTCTTGTGCTATTCCAATTAAAAAAAATACGCTTGCCTTCCCACAGAGGACCAAACTGTCCCCTGTCATTTATATTGTTTACAAATTTTACTGCAAGACCTCCTGCATCTCTCCACTCTGTCAGATTTTTGTTATAATCATCAATCAGAACATCATCCGATTTTATTCCTTCAGGAATAAGCTGAGTCTTAGATACACCCATAGGACAAAATATCTGCCGACTTTCAGGCAGCTCCGGCAGATACTTCTTTAACCAGTCTCTTTTTTCTTTTATACATGTCGGACTTTCAATTACTGATGATAAAATATAGATATCGCTTTTATCCAGTTCACTTTTTACAGATAAAAGAAAATTAGAAAACGGATGCAGTTCCCTGAAAAATCCGGGTTCATACATCCGTTCCAAATAATTAACCTCATCATGGAATCTGGCAAGTGTTCCATCCATGTCTATAAAAATTCGACTCATTTTTTCTTTTATCTGCTCCTTCCTCTATTTTGCTTATTGTTCTGTGAATGCTGGGATTTACGATTTTCAATAATCTTTTTATATGTATCCCAGTCTTCTCTTGATACAGAAAGTCCATTATCAATGGCAAATTCTACGCCCTCAATTAGTGCGTCTTCTGTTTCTCTTTTTTTCTTCTCTTTTGTGATTTCTGTATATCTGTTATTAATAGCCTTCTCCTGTGCCACAAGTAATTCCCCCTTTTCTATAAGATAATCTGATATTTCCTCTGCATCTTTTATAGCTCTGAATAATTCGTTTGGATTATTCTCGAGTACGGATATCCAGTTTTGTACATATGCTTTGTGATTTTCCATAAACTCACTTTGTTCATATGGAATTCCTGTAAGCTGTGCTGTAAATGCTGATGCTATTTCTGCTCTGAGCTCTTCAACAGCATACTCTTTACTGCCAAATGATCCTGTAAGGTCTCTATCCAACCTTGTTTTAGCTCCTGTTGCATGAGCCGCTTCGTGAAGAAATGTTGACATATAGCCATAATCTGTTTCAAAGCTTGAAATCTTGGGCATATGAATTGCATCCATAGCAGGACTGTAATATGCTCTATCTCCACCTTCATTAAAGCTTACTCCCATATTTTTAATAAGCATATCCCTGCAAGTAATTAATTCATATTCATTAAGAATATTTCTATCTCCTTCAGGTATGTATTCTGGCATACCTATAATCTGGCTTCCATTAAACACTATATACGTCTGTGACACTAAACGGATGCGAGCTTTATACTCATCCAAATTTTGTATTCGTATCTTTTCTGCCTCTATGGAAGTTATATTCTTTTTTAGCAGTTTGTCATAAAAAGAGAAAAATTCCACTCTTGTACCCTTCTCTCCCTTTTTTATCTGCCATCCATTATCACCTGCCTGTTTAAATGTACACCATCTTGGGTCATTATATTTCTTTTCCATAGCAGTATAGGAAAGCCAGAATGCATTGTTGCCATGATATGGCTGCTCAGTTATTGCATTTATCGGTTGTCCTATGGAAGTCCAGTCCCGATGCCATGGTATTCTATCTTCTTTTAATGCTGCTATAAATGTATCTGCCATCTCCTTCCTGAATTTATTTAACTCCATAAACTTCTCCTCCTTCCTCTCCATATATGATGATGTCCTCTGCTTCATTTAGGTTTTCAGGAATATTTATATCTTCCCATCCTATACCAAGCTCCTTCATTATTTTAGTTATATTCATTTTCAGATTCCTCCTGTTGTCTTCTGCTGATTTTGCTTAAGTAAATGCAAGCTGTTTATAAGCAACCGTTTTTCCTTCATTCGCTCTGCATTTCCAAGTAATATATATGTTTTTATCTCCTCATCCGTAAGTCCATCCTTTATTCCCTCTGCAACCTCGGTAAGTTCGTCAGCGGATAAAAGAAAATCAGGATGTGCCAGCAGCATTTCAAGTGACATATCCTCTATGTCTATTTCTCTCTCTGCTTCTTTTTCTGCTTTTTCCTCCTCTTCATTTTGAATAATAATCTCATCGAGTTCCTTAAGAGCTACGCTATAATCTTCATTGTCAAGATTCACTGCTATAATCTCATCGGAAAATTTCATTGCTGCTTCTTCCGATATTTCAGATATGACTATTTCCTTTTCTCTTGTTTTTTCTGCATCAGGCAAATACATGCCAAGCTTTTTTGATTTCTCAAACTCTGGTGACTGCAATGTTCTAAATTTGTGATCAAGGACAGGCTTTTGGCTTCTAACCATAACAAAGCAATAGTCATTATCCATTTCACGAACTTCCTCCGGAAGCACAAGCTCACGTCCCAGCGCATCATCATTTGTCGAACTGCTACCATTATATCCTTTTGATTCTCCATGTGCCCTTTTATATATCGTCTTCTTGCCAAAATTTTTGGATATATATTCAAATGTTGATGGCTCATTACCGCCAAGGTATACAAATACATCACAATTACCAATGATATTTTCCCATCCTTCTTTGTATATAATTTTAAGCTGTGTTATATTCTGAATAAAGATAACGCAACTCATAAGCCGTGAACGCATCGTTGCAAGAAGCTTTGGAAAATTCTTTGGAAGGACAATATTTGCGAACTCATCCATCCAGAAGGTTACCGGAACAGGAAGCTTACCGCCGTATTCGTAATCCGCTTTATAATAAAGCTGCTGAAACATAAGTGTATATGCCATTCCTGCAATGGCATTATAAGTTGTATCACTATCCGGAATTTTTATAAAAAGAGCTGTCCTGACATTTTTATTATCACCTGATATTCCGGTACCGATTGACGTTAAGTCTAAATCATCTCCGCTAAACAATCTTCTTACCTCAGGATTTTGGAATATGGTAAATCTGGCATGTACTGATATAATAATTGAACGTACCGTATCCTCAGCTCCACCCATAACTTCGTGATAGGCAAGATATGCCGGATGATTCCTTCCGCCATTTGACTCCCTAAGTGTTGAATAGACCAGCTCATCAAATATTTCATCAAGCTCACTCTTCTTATCTTTACCACTTGCCTCAACCTTAGTAAGCAGGTCTAAAAACGTCTCAAAGGTCATATTCCACCCAAAACGCTCATGCTCCATCCAGATAAGAAGAAAAATCGAATAATAAAAAAGCCGCTCTGCGTTTTCCCAAAATGGGTCGTTAGGATGCGTATCAGGCGGTGTGGTATTATCAAGAATATTATTAATTAAACTAAGTACATCCGATTCAGTTTTTACATAAAGAAAAGGATTAAACCTATCCGATTCCGAAAGATATCCCGGAATAAGGTTAAGCACTTTGACCTTATAGCCAATACTTTCAAAATATTTGCCGTTTTTAAGTAGCAACTCACCCTTGGGGTCTGTAAATACATAGCTACCGGGAAACTTGAGTTCTAAATTTGCCTGATAAATATTCGGCGTAAGAAGGAAGAATGATTTTCCAACACCAGAACCACCTACTACAACTGCATGGTTATTTATCCTTGTTACATCTCCATCCATTCCGATTCGGAGTTTATCACTATAGATTCTGTTACCCTTCGTAAATTCTGTCTTCTTTTTATCAGCATATTCAGCAAATTTCTTATTGATTTTGTCTATATCTCCCCAGTCAGATGTTCCGAACTCCTTTCCCGGCATAAAATTTCTCTGCTTTGTTACATCATAAAGCACATAAAAGAAAACACAAAATTCAAGCATAAAAAATGCAGTACCAAAAGCTTTAAAGTTTTTGATTGCTGCGACAAAATTGAATATGTAATTTTTTTCACTAAATAGCGAACTTAGCTTCTGAAAAATATCCAGAATATTATCATTTTCTGAATATACATATGCTATAGCAAGCGAAAGATAAAGGGCTGTAATAGCTAATATAATATATAACCAAATCGGGGGCTTCCATTTTTTCTGTTGTATCATAATTTTTTCACCTGTATTCCTTTCCGACTATTTGTCCGTTTTTGCCGTAAAGGATTCTTAACGTCAGGTCGAAATACTCTTTTTATATCTTTATATTTAAAAGTTCGGCCGGAAGGCACATTTTTATGATTGTTATTTTTGGCATATATTTTACTAAGCGCAGCCTGCTGATTGCTGTTTATACGTATACAGTATCTTGTATCTACATCTTTTATCTTAAACAAATCCTGGCAGGGTACATCTATATATCCATTTCCGGATGCAGCCTTTATCCGCACTGTATCTTTATTTCTTGATACAATCTGGCTTTTATCAATTTCTATTGCAGTCTGCCCTTGCATATCTATTTTACGATTTTTCAAGATTTCCGAAACAGGCATCTCATTTGCTACATCTGAAAATGTAGAATAACTTACTTTGCTTTTATTTGACGATGCATAAAAATCGACAAGTGCTGTATCCTTTTTCTTATAAAATATGTTATAATTTCCCATACCATCTACTGGACCCATTTGGTAACTAAGCTTATTCGCTTTCATATAATTCTTAAAATCATCTATGTTATCCTTATCAACCTTAAGAGCAAATGAATTGTATTCAAGCGACTCATTTATCTTTTTATCAGCCTTTATTCCAGCTTTCAGTCCCATCTGGCATGTGCATCTGAACAGCTTTAGCATACCAAGCGATAAATCCTTTGTCGTAGATAGCGCTTTACCGCTCACCCTGAAAAATCGGTCCGCCCCGTCATATGTAACTTTAACGATTTGGACTGTTTCGTTTATTCCGGTCATGTTCTCCATTTGTTTTACTCCTTTCCTCTTCATGTCTCTTTCTGTACTCTTCAGGCGTCTTGTTCTCTGTCGCATAATCTATAATTTGAGTCATTATTTCAGATGCGCTGTATACCTTTTCACTCATCTTCCCTTCCTCATCAAACAATACATATTGTTTATTTTCGTTAAGGCAGACAAATACATGACCTTCGCTTTTTATGACAGATGACTGATATACATACAAATCTCCTTCTTGTAGATGTACTTTTACTGACTTGCTGTCATTTCTCGCTACTTGAGACGGAAGCACCTCAACAAATGCGTTATTTGACTTATTGTCAGATGACATATTAGAACTTGACTTATCTTCCGTGTGATCCGGTGCTGATTTTTTATCAGGCTCTGTATGCTCTTTTGAAGCTGTTTCCGTTTTTTCATCCGCAGGTTCTGACTTTTCCTCAGACTCTTTCTGCTCTGGCATATCAACATCTGTGTTTTCTTTGGTTGTATCCGCATCTTCCTCCTTTTTACCTGATTTGTCAGCTTCTTTGTCCTCTTCTTCAGACCGTGCCTTTGCCTTCTTCATTTCCGCATAATTTATATTCATTTTAACAATATCCTCAAGTGGAGTCGCCACCTTATCATAATGTTCCTTATATAACTCATCCCCTCTCATCTTACTGGTTACATTGCCGTCTCTGTCGCAGATTTCATATTCCTCATCCGGCACCAGTTTTGTTTTAATCGTTTTACCATCATATATTTCTTCGGCATCCTTTTTATCTATAAATATGAATTTCTGACCCTTACTTCCCGGAACTTTCGTAAAATACTTATTTGATGTTTCATCCTCAAGCAATGAATTTTTATCAATCGTTATATCCAGCCTGTCAGGATATTGTACAAGCATCATCTTTTCTTTATCAAGCTGTATGATTACTTCACTCGTATCTCCATCAATGATAACCTTATCAGAAGCGACTAAAAGAAAACAAGCCTTGCCGTCATTATCAGTAAGTTCTACCTTATAGGTATCAGCCGCCTCCTTGATAAGCTGTTCTTTTGATATAACAAGCCTGCCTGTTTTTATAGCTTCTTCCATCACTTCTGCAGAACGAAAGGCGGCATCCATCTTCTCATATTCTTCTCCAACCTCTCGTTTTACATTATTGATATCCTCTTCTCTTGCATTTTCTGTATATTGGCTGAAAGTATACGGCTTTGCTGTTTCCTTGTTTTTATCCATATATACATCAAAAAGTGTTCGGCTCGGTTCTGTCGCTGGATATACTATCTCAATAAATTCATCCTCGGTATTTAAGTCAGGCAGAAACGCATAAGTTAAGTTGTTTTCTGCAACATAAGAACGGAAGCTCTCCAAAGACTTCCTGTCAAGCTGCATAAAAAGCGGCGTTATTTTTCTATCTGAAAGTACATCAAGCAACCGGCTTACATTCTGTTCTCCTGGTGCCAATTTAGCCTTTGCTTCCTGATACTTCTTATAAAGAAAAGCGGATGATACTTTAGCAACATCTTTTCCTTTATCCTTTATCTTTCCTGCAAGCTCCAAGGTTTTGCCTGCTATGACAAAGCTCTTGTCAAATGCCCTGTCAAAAAGATCCAAAATAAGTCTCATTACCTGTACTGATTCTTCTACTCCTGTCATCTCCATCATTATCTTCCTCCTCTTCCTTTTACCTTAGTTTCTTCTTCCTTTTCTCTTACATCGAGAGCGTCTTCTCTAAAATGCTCCCGCTTCGCCTTTAATGAAAGTACGCGTAAATACTCACCGGTTTTTAATGCCCAAAATGAAAACGGATTCTCTTTTTCTGCCGATTCATGAACGCTTGTAAGTTCTTTTATCAGGCTTTTTGACCTTACATCATCTGCTGGAGCATTTATTGCAGCCTTGATATTCTCGTATCCAAAGCTGCCACCATAAAGCCTATAAATATCAGCCGCCATCTCACGCTGATACATTGTTTCTTTTGATGCAAGATAAGTCTCCATATCTGACAGGCAGGAAGCAATATTGCGTGTGTTGCCAAGCGGCATTATATCAACCCTTGCTCCTTCTATTTCATAATCTTTAAAGGCTGTATCAAACAGATTTTTCATCTTATCCTCAGATATATCTGCTTTATACTGCACAAATACATCAAGGTCAGCGACAGATGAAAGATATTCATCTCTGCTCCTTGATCCGACGATAACGATATATTCTATCTCAGCATCGATGCCGTTTATTGTAAGTTCATTGGTTACCTTTTCTCTTATTTCTTCTTCAATTTCTTTTCTGCTTATAGTAAAGCACCGCATCCTTTCATCTGTTTTTTTGTTATATGCCCATACTGCCAAAGCTTCTTCATCCTGTGACAACATATCCTTAAGATATGCCCTTGTCTCCTCCTTACCATAATTGTCAAGCATATCAACCAGCCCGGTAAGCGCAACATCATAATCTACCCTTGGCAGTCCGTTTTTCTCCCTGATATCCCTTATCTCTTTGATTGCAAGCGACAGTTCCAGATATGCTGACGCCACCTTCTCATTTAATTTTTCAAGCTCGTTCATCGTGATTCCTCCTAGTTTCATCAATTATTTTTCGCACAAAAAAAGAGCTTCAAGCTGCTCCCTTAAAGCCTTACCTTGTTGCGTTCTTATTTGGCTGCACAAGGTTTTTATTTTCAATTCTTGTCGCAATCTTCCTTTGCACATATACATTTTTCTTAAACTCATTAAGCTTTTTAATAAAATCCGTTGCCTGTATTCTATATCTGTTAAGCTCGCATATGTCATATCCCTTGCTGCAAAGTTCCCCATATAGGGTAAGGCATCTGTTATACCTGCTCAGATATCTTTCATCTCCGCTTGCCTTATATGCTCTGAAATATTGAAATAAATCCAACAGTTCATCAAGCTTCTTATAATCCTCTGCGTACCTGTCAAGCAGCTTATATATTTTTTTGCGCATGATATTTAACTCCTTATCAGCTGCAAGAAGATATGATTTATACATATCAAGAGCCTTTTTGTCACATAATCCTTTTACACGAATCAGAGTATGTTCCTCAAGCAGCTTTGCATACTTTAAATCATATTTATAAGCCAGTGTATCTTTAACCCTATTCGTATATGCGTCAAAATCAGCAAACAGCTTTTCTCTTACCTCCTCTCTTGTCATGTAGACGCCGCCAATCATTTTGATAATGTTTTCTTTTGTGTACCTTCCATCAGGTGTAAGCTTATATAGTCTTGTTGCTCGTTCCATTCCGGGTGCAAGCACGGTTATGTACTTTCCGGTATCTTTATAAAGATGTCCTTTCCCTTTCATAAGGGCAACAAAATCTTCATAGGTTGATGCTTTGGCTATACATTCTTCAACATCAAGTGCAATTTTATCTCTCGTATATTTGCCCTCCGGAAGCTTCTTTTCATACTTGTATTTTTCTTGTTTGGTCTCTTTCTTTTCATCTCTTTCAAGATTAAGCTCGGATAAACCATACCTTTTACAGATATCATTGACTACAGGCTGGATATATTTACTCCAATCCCCCTTTTCATAGCGGTATTTATATCCCGTATTTATATTGACGGAATTAAAGACTATATGGGAATGTAAATGCTCGGTATTGTCATGCACGGAATATGCACATTCGTATTCTGTAAGGCAGCACTTACAAAACTCATTTGTAATCTTAAGTGCAAGCTCAGGTGTTACCTCATCCCCATCTGCAAAGGACAGCTTGTAGTGATATGCCTGTCTTCCCCACTCCTTTCCCAAAAATCTTTTCGTATCAAGCATCTGTTTATATGCCTGCCTTGCGCAATCGGCACTTTGCAGTAACATGTTATATCCTCCTATATATTCGTTTCCATTCGTTTTATCCGGATTAAATATATATTCGATACAACGCTTAAGACCTATCGCCTTATTATTTCCTGACGCCTCTCCTATGCAGCCAAGCCGTAGATATGCCATACCTTACCACCTCCCATCCTTGCTAACCTTATATATCACAGTATCTTCATTAAAGGCTTCTCACAAACTCTCTTATTTCTCGGATATCCTTTAAAGCCTCCTCAAGTCTGTCTATGTCATACATATCATACAGTCCCGAGTTAAAGCGATGCGCTATCTGATTAACATTCGTTCCAAGTCCGACAAGCTGCCTATTGATATCTATAATCCACTTCTTATCTATACCAAGATGCTCCAGATAATCTCTTCTTATCAAATCCCTTATATACTCCGATTCCGTAATCTTATCCTTACGCTCCCTGTTGACCTCTGTCATATTGTATGTAAGCCTGCGTTCCGTCTCATCATCAAAACGATATTCTTTTCTGATTTTTTTTTGCATAGACGCTCCTTTCCCACTATTTTGTCGCTTTTCGGCTTGTGACAAGTTTTTGACAAATTATTTTGTCGCTTTTTCGGCTTGTGACAAGTTTTTGACAAATTATTCTGCCTTTTTTGTCGCTTTTCCGGCTTGTGACAAGTTTTTGACAAATTATTTTGTCGCTTTTCGGCTTGTGACAAATTTTTGACAAATTATTTTGTCGCTTTTTCGGCTTGTGACAAGTTTTTGACAAATTATTTTGTCGCTTTTTCGGCTTGTGACAAATTTTTGACAAATTATTTTGTCGCTTTTTCGGCTTGTGACAAGTTTTTGACAAATTATTTTGTCGCTTTTGTCATTTTTCTTTTTAGCCGCTTCTCGAGAATTGTGTCTTGCTATTATAAAAAGTATCTTTTCATAATAGCAAGACACGCATTTTGTACGTACAACTCCCAAAACGCCGCTTGTTAAGGGGAAAATCCCCCTAAAACCCCCTTTCATAACCCTCGGATATAATATAAATTTGTGATTTGACAAATAATTTGTCAAATATCTTGTCACTTTTTTTATCTCGTGACAAATTGCTGACAAATTATTTTGCCACTTTTTTCATTGAAAAAAGGAACCGGTTTTTCATACCAATTCCTTTATCATGTCTTTTTTAATATAAGTTGAATGGGATTGTCACAGGCAGGACAAATGCCAAAACATCTCTTTTGGTTATCCTTCCCTCGCACCACATAAGGTTTTCTACCTTCCGTAAGTTCTTCGAAATTCTCTTTCGTAATGTCATAAGGAAGGACATTACCTTGCATAAGCTTAAATCTTCGCACGCTTTCCTCCTTTTAGTCAGGACGAAAAGAATCCAATTTAGGATACATATTAGACACACGTATCCACCACATATGGGGTAACTCCGGAACCTCGCCCTGTTGTTCTGCAAACTTCAAACACATTAAAATATCTGACAATCCCATTTTAAAGGAGACATTGCCTTTTTTCAATCCAAACCACAAAATATCCTCTGCATCCGGATCAAGGATTCTTACCACTTCATCCTCTAATATCGTCGCTTCTAAAATTTCATTAACAATCTGCTTTTTTTCATCCATGATTATATCTCCTTAATTCTGTTTATAATCCTACCGCTACATCGTGAACTTTTATTATGGCACCTCTCTCTTATCAGACAAAATCCTCATAAGCTCCGATTCCATATCTGCCTTTCTGTCAATATCGTTAATGGACTTCTTTGACTTTGCTGCGGCATACACACGCTGCGTATCAAGTAATTCCACATACTCATCGATGATGTGTCCGTCTATTGGAATACACCTCCTTCGTAGCAGTATCTGTTTCCCTGTCCCGATTTTCTTTACCACTAAGCTTACAGCAATATTCATTCACATCCTTACACCCCGACTTCATAAGTTCTAAAACGATATCGTTATTGCTGCAATCATATCCTTTCGCTTTATACTCTTCAGCAAATTTTTGTGTAGCCGAAAGCCCTGGTATATCAACATCTAAAGAAAAAGATATCCGCTTTATTTCTGAATGTTCTGACAGATATGTATCTATTGGTTCAGGAGATAACATGCCAAGTGCAAGCAAATGAGAATCGCTGCCTTTTTTTATAGTCATATAGCTGAGTGCATCTATCGGAGCTTCAAAAACAATAAGCTCATCATTTTTACCAGTTACGGAAAATCCATAATTTTTGTCAGAGCCGAATGCATCACCTCTCCATACCTTGTCACTTATTGTTCCTCTAAGAAATGCATGTTTGGGATTCCCTTTTTCATCATAAGCTACAAATACGGCATTATGTCTGTCTCTGGATTCATAAAGCTTTTTCTCACGCATCATTTGACTTACAACGGAAGGAGCAATACTCCTTGCATTCACAAGATACGCAAATACTCTCTTATAAGTATCATTTGCTATTGGCATGATAAGCTCATTAGAATCAGTCTTTTTCTGCCAGTCGTTTACACTATTTTCCGCTTCATTCTTGCCTTTATCATAGACAGACTCATCATTTCTGCTGTTTCCTGATATATCATTTAAATATTCGACAGCTTCCTTAAACTCTCTGCCATCCATGTACATGACAAAATCTATCGTAGAACCGCCAAGATTTTGATAATAATCAAAAAAAGAATTAGTCCTCGGAAAGAAAACTAATCCCTTATCACTTTTATCTTTATAACACGTTCCACACTTTTTTAACTCTATACCATAATTTCTTGCAACATATAAAATGTCAACTGACTTTGCTAAAGCTGTTTCATTATCCATCTGCTCTCTACTTTTTATCGCCATATGATATCCCTCCATTAAAGCTCTAGCAGATGTTTTATCTGCTCCCATAATTCATCAGTTATAGTTCCGTTTGTTAAAATCACAAGTTCTTTTTCTTTAGCCCTAAAAAAAAGAGTGTCAATTATATCGTTAGTATTCATATAAATACTACTTAACGAATCATCCATTGTTCCAACTGTTACATCCGTTATCAGTCTGTTAAAGATTGCTGTTTTTGCTGCAATCTCATATGCATGAGTTATTACATCTGCTACAGACATAAGTCTTAAGTAGCATATATATTTTTTCCATTCATAATCTATCTTTTCTTTCAAATTTTTATACATATAATTAATTCCTCCATAAAAAATACAGGCAAATATCCTTTAAGATATCTCCTGCATTGAATCTCCCAACTGAAAGTTATTATTGAAATCTCCTATTTACTATGATATATTAAGCATAAGAAAAGTACCCACTCCAAAGTGGATACTCCCAAATAAGGTTTATGTTGTCCTTATGGACGTTACCTCACCTGTTGGCAGACAGGTGAGGCATTTTATTTCTTCCTGTTCCTCTTATCGAGAAAGGCAAGAAACGCAATAATCAAAGCTCCAAAGGATGCTAACAACGTCAGTATTCCAATGAAAATTGAGATAATCTCAAATGCTGTCATATTACGCACCTCCCTTCCTATGTATTCCGAAAAACGGTTTAAAGTTTGGGAGGCTGCCACCCTGTCATGGGTACTTTCCAGTGGTTTCCACCACCTCTATAATCATATCATTTTCAATATGCTTTTTCAATTCGTCTACGAAAAAGCATATAACGGCTTTCCATCTTTACAACACCTCAATATATCATTTTACTTTATCTTTTCCTCCTTCTGCATTTGATGTATTTTCTTCAGACTCTTCATCTCCTCCTACCTTTTCCATGTATATGTATCCGTTAAATTTGTAAAATGCACTCTTAAGCTCTGTTTCCGAGCCATATGTTGTAAGATAAAACAATATCGGACGGCCTGTTCCCGAACCATATGCAGAATTGGATACGACTATGCTTCCATCCGTATTAATCTTCTCGATTACGGCAACGTGTCCCGGATTACCGCCTTCAGCATTATACGACCAACAACATACCGCTCCAACTTTGGCAGTCTGACCGCATTTATATATTCCAGCTGCAACTTCTCTGTCATACCATGTACAAGCATTGCCATATGTACCAAGCTGTGTACGCTTACCCTCAAGCTCACACCGCCTGCCCCATGCGTATGCAGTACAATTACCGCCCCTATCTCCGGAAAGCTTATCTAATCCAATATCCCCCGAAAATGGACTTTTTGAAGAATACCACGGAATACTATGTACCTCCGCATAGGTAAGGGATGTTCTGACTATGCTTACACTTCCGGGAACTACCGACTCTGAACTTGAATCAGCTCCTGCCACATAGGATGTAATATCTTCGGCTTCTGCGCCACCTGCGATTGTCAGGAGAAATATTACAACTACAAAGCAAACGATAATAAGGGGAGCAAATAAAGAAAGAGCTGAAAAAATCACATTGCCCATAGCCTTAATGACTCCACTTATCATCATTCCTGCAATCCGTAAAACTTTCTGCACTCCTGACATACCTGTAAGCTTTGTTTTTTTCTTTAAATAACCAGAACGAACAAGCTTATTTATATGCTCTTGCTTAAGCCTATTCTTCATATACTTTTGTTTATTGGATTTAAGTTCACCGCTTTTCATATCTGTATTATCAAAGCTTAAAAACTTTGAACTTTTTTTTAATCCAAATGAATGATCCTTACTTCTGCCAAGAATCCTCCCTGTTTGAACTGCTTTAATATTATTTTGTGACGTAGAAATATCCTTTTTTAAAGTGCCTTCTGTATCTGTATTCCTATTTGTCTGCTTATCTGGATTCCTATTTCTAACAACCTTAGGCATTGCTCCTATATGCCTTTTTTTCACAGTATTAAATGCAGTATCTTTTTTGATTTTTTTATAAAAGGTAGCCACATATTCATTTGATGAAGTATCAACCTTATTTTCCCTATTACTTTGTATATCCGTAGTATCACCACCTTAACACAGTATGAGCTACATCACACCTGATGTAGTTCATGCTTTTCATAGAAATTAGTATCCTTTATTATGTTATAAAGCTCGGACTCCTTATTTACGCTCATATCTAAAGGTACTGTTACGGAACCGTGTCTTATTAGTCCCTTTCCCGGTAAGGTTTCGCGAATTACATATTTATTCACCATTTCACCCGGAAGTCCTAAACCATCAGTCAGGTCTTCATAAGCAGAATCCCGCTGTTTAAATATAAGAAGAAACTCTGAATTTTCAACCAGTGATCGTGTTGTGCTGCTCTTCATAACTGAGCTAACATTCTGAGTAAGACCAGTCATAATACCACCAAGTGAACGTACCAGCATCCACAGTGATTTGACATAGCTTTGTGTATACTCTGTATCAAGTACGCTTTCCAGCTCATCAATGTAAAGCCATGTCACACGCCCCATGGCAGCATTGGCAATAATCCGCTCCTTGATATGCTCCAATATCACCAGCATTGCCAGATTTTTCATCCCTTTACCCATATTTTTTAAACCGAACATCAGTAACCGGTTATCAGTTACTGCTACATTTGATTTTCCGGCAAATATATTAAGACTGCCTTTCACAAAAAGCTCCATATAGAGCATTAAATCCTTTGCTTCCGGCTCCTCCATCTTATCAAAAGCATTATATAATGATGTTAGCGTAACATCTGTTGCTATAGCTGATTCCCCATTTAATAATATCTCTTCATTATAAGCATATTTAAGTGAACGGTTTACAAGTGAGCTTTCCTTTGCAGTAAGCGGTCCCTTCTTACATTCTTCACAGATTGCAAGTACAAGCTCAGCCTTAGAATCTGCTATATAGGAAACACCTGTAGACTGTCCGCCTACTGTCTCCAGTGGATTAAAGGTTATTCCTTTATCCGGACCTACATCAACATATGTCCCTTTTAAATCTCTACTTAATGTCTGATAATCATTTTTAGGGTCAAGGACTATAATATCATCGTCCGTATTAAGAAATGTCTGCATTATCTCCATAGTACCCATTGATGTCTTTCCAGAGCCTGTAACTCCAAAAATAAAACCATGTGGATTTAGAAGCTTCTTTCTATTTCCCATAAGAATGTTCTTTGAAACTTGATTAACTCCGTACCAATTTCCACCCGGTATCATCAGCTCCTGCACATTAAACGGAAACAGTGCTGTAAGACTTTTAGTCTGAAGATTACGTCCGTTCTTTACCTGCCTTACACCAATCGGAAGTATTGTATTCATAGCTTCAAGCTGCATGCTCCATGAAACATCAAAGGTCACTGAATTTTTATTAGCTGTAATTTTAACCAGTTCCACATCCTTTTTTAGCTGCTCCTCACTATCCGCTATGACCATCAGATTAAACAGCACATAAAAGAAATGCTGATCCTCTTCTCTTTTTTCTCGGATAAGCTTTTCTATATCATCTTTTTCCATTTTTACAGAAAGCGAAATATCAGAGTTAAAATCCATATCCTTAACTCTGTTTTTATTTTGCTTGCGAATCCTATTCTCAATTCCATTATATACATCATAAAGCAGTGCATCCGTATCACTATCGGAAATCGGAACAATATCAATACTGCCCATCATCTTTATATTAAGCTTTGTAAGGTTTGTTATAAATCTGTCAGAAAGTGAACCCGGATACTGCTTGATATAAAGACACGTTGCATACATACGCTTTCCGCAACTTAGAGTTGATATCATATCCTCCTTCGTAAAGTCCATTTTGGATGGAACTACAAACTCTTTAAAATCAAGGGCACTTTCAACTGCCTTTTTAAAGTCAAACCCAAAATTCTCTTCCAGACCAAACTGGTAAAAATCGTGAAGGATTCTAAGTCTTTCACTTGCATCAAGAGGAACAAGCTCACTGCCAAGCTCACGGAAAGACTGAACCATACTGTTTTCAAGTGTCGCAAAGTATATCTTTGCATCCTCGTAAACTGCTGAGGCTTCATACCTTATTGTTATATATAACTCCTGCTGAATACCGGTACGTCCATTTACTATCCTGTCTTCTATTTCCGAATTGAACATATCCCTGTACACATCAAACTCATTAAGCTTCTTTCTAAGTAGTACCTCTTCACGCAGCGTTGCCATGTTTTTATTCTTATTATTAAAGGTTATTTTAAATGGAACCGACTGGGCATTTAAAAAATGACACCATTTTTCGAGTATAATAATCTGCTCATCTACTGAGGTATCAGCATAATTTATATCACTAATCCTATATGTTTTTGTAAATACACCCCCTTTTCCAATCTCAAATATTCCGTTTTCTGCTATCGATTTAATCTCAATTAAATCAAAAACCGATTCTGGAGTCTCTACCCTGAAATCATCACATTTTTTATATACATTCCATTTATCCATATTTCCTCCAATCAAAATCAACCTGAGAAGCTCCTAAGAACTACTCAGGTTGGTTTATTTTAATCAACATATTTTCCACCTGTAATTATATTTATCAGAATATATTTTGCTTTGGCAAAACCTGAACGCTTCTTTCCTTCTGTACCTGCCACATTAATACTTGCTTTTGCATAGTACGGCTTTGTTATATATAAAAATGTCTTTCCTGATTTCTTTTTCCTTCTGTACTCAAAGAAATCCAGTCCATTCTTCTTATATATTCCTATATACCCAAGTGGAGCGACAAGTATAATGCATATAAGACCGTTTAGTGTCGGATTTATCTTCCCTGTAGTAATAACAGTAAATATAACCGCTATTGCTATTGCTGTTATAATGCATACCCATTGCCATCTTTTTCTTCCTGCAAATGCTGACCTGTTTAACTGCTGTGGGTCTCTGTTTATTGGTAACTCCATACTTAACACCCCCTTATTTTCCAAGAACAAGCCCTGAATATGTAGATGCTGCTTTAATCGATCCGGCGCAAAGAACACACGGAAATACGAACTGCAGCATTATCATAATTGCATCAAGAACCGAGCAGTTCGGAAACATTGATACAGTCACCTCTGTAAGCGAAGTACCATAATCCATTTGCCCTAACATTTTAATTCCCTGTTTCGCCGAAGCTCCATAAGAATATATCCCTCTAACACCATAGACAATCTCATTTATCTCTGTACTGGCACTATTTAAGGCATCCAGCAATTCCGGTGTTACATCTTCACAGGAAAACGGTTCGATAGCAGAAAGCTGTTCTAGTTCTTCCTCTACTTCCTTTATCTCTTCAGCATCAACAAAGACATTACCTGTCCAATGAATACTAGGCATATCCGGGTTTTGCATATCATCACAATAATTTTTTAAGTAATCCGAATATTCCATTTGACTATTATTCTTTTTATATTTACAATACTCATCTAAAAAGACAACCAATGCATTTGCATCTTCTGGTTTCTTCAAGCTTACGGTTACTGCGTCAAACTCATTAAATGTAGGAAAGAGTGTCTTCATTGTCTTACCATTAGCAACAAGCGAATAAGAAAAAAACAATAGTATCATAATCACAAGCCCTTCAATAGCTGTTTGGATTATATTTTTTAAATAGCCATAAAAGACCTCATTTCCATGACGATGCTCGCCTATTACAAAAGTAGAAAATGAAAGAGTTGAAAACGGTATTAGCACATATATCTTAAAAAGTCTCTGGTATATCTCCATAGTAATTATAACTGCACATACTACTACCACAACTGAGGCTAAAAGGAATATTAAAAATATAAAAAGTCCTCGTACTCCTGATACCCCATAAATAAGATAATTCGCAACCGTATCTGTCAGCATAAGTTCATCTGACAAATCACTATTTGTAAGTGTAACAAGCATCGCAAGCTTTGCCCCTGCGGAAAATATAAGCTTCACGAAAAATAGTGCATTACTTACTACAGCTACTGATACAATAAGCTTTACTATATCCTTTGCAAAGTGCCACATATCAAGATCATGTCTGCTGTCCCATGACTCAGAGCATAGATTCGCCACAAAAAACAATACAATTAATGATGATGCTATGACACATAGTACTGACGATACACTATTAATGACTTTCCAAAAGTCAGAAAACATAGAATCATCTGAATCAAGCTGCAGTATCTTTGCGGCTGAGGATGTAAGCTTATGATATGCCGCTATCGCACCATTTGCCCACTCTACACAATAGCTTCCTATATTTGAAAAGATTTCATTAATCTTATCACCAAACTCACTAATACTGTCTATTGCATCACCTATCGAATAAAGCACAGGCGAACGTACGCCTGCCTGTAATCCCTTTAAAATGTTATACATGAAATCACTCTCCCTTTGGGCTTAAAGGCCGGGATAAAAGAGCTTAATGATTGCTGCTGCAAAAATAAACAACATTGCTGCCGCAATACTACGTCCTGCCTGATACATGGTTGTATTGTCATGCTGCTGTATTGCATTTGCTAAATCCGGCACGGATTTTGTAAGCATTATTACGCCAATAGCCGCTATTACTGCAAGAATTATATTTACAAGAGTATATATTGGTGCTGTAATCTGCTTGGCAAGTTCTTCTGCGGTTGCAGCTTCTGTTGTTGCTGATGCTGACATTAATATCTCTCCTGCAAAATTTATTAATTTATTCATATAAAATTCCACCTTTCCTTAATAAATAAAAAAGCCAATGATTACAGAATTTCTTCCGTCCCATCAGCTTTATTCCTTTCTCACATATTAGAGATTTTTATAATCTCTCTTTATATCCCTTCTGCTCTTGTAATCAGTTACTTTCCTTCCGCCTTTTAGCAGATATAAGAGCAGTGAAACAATCAGTATTACACCAAGAACTACGGCTGATGAGATAATAACCTTGGCAGCCGTACTAAGCTTACGTTCCGGTTCTGGTTCAGGCTCTACTATTTCATTTGTCTCAGTTGTAGCTTCTGTTATCTCTTCCGTAACCTTGGCCGCAATCTTCTGATATGTATTTACAGCCTTAAGACTGTACTCAACATCATCAAAGGTTGCTGCATAATTGAATCTGTATTTATTTCCTGTTTCATATGCCGTAATGGTAAAATCTCTTACCATATCACCTGATGAAATGCGGTAAGCTTCGCCATTAAAAGAAAAACGATAATCCGATAAGCCTTCATATCCCGCTTCAGATAAAATTCCGGACATCAGCTTTTCATCAAACATTTCTTCTGTACCACTTGCTATTAAATCCGCACCTATATACCAAAAATCTGCATCATAGCCTGATATCTGCCCCTGATATGTTACAGGATGAGATTCATTCGGCATGACCTCTGTATCGGTATAAAAAAGAGTAAGGCTATGCACCTTACCCTGTTTATCCGTATACTCATATTTCATTGTAGCATCATGTGCCGGTTCACTGCTTAATACATCTGTTTCCTTATAAGAAGTTACTGTTATCGGCTCATATTCTTTCACAAGCTCTGTATCCTTTAGCTCGTATGACGAATTATCCTTCTCTATTGTTTTAGGAGCTTGATAATCTTCTTTCACATCTTCTTCAGTTACCTCTACCGTCTCATCCTCTTGCGGATCTGACTCTAATGCAGTAGCTTCACTTCCTGCAGGGGAAGCAGCATACGTTATCACGTTAGGAGCAAAATAAAGTGCGGCCGAAAGCGGAATAATAAGCATCATCACCTTCAGATGATTTACAGCTCTCTTTTGCAGCTTTTTTCTTTTTATCAGCAGAACAACAGCCCCGATAAATGCAAGGATAAATAATCCAGACAAAAATTTAACAGGTGTATCATCACCTGTTTTTACCTTACCGCCTGAATTTTCTTCATATTCTCTTGTGATCGTAATCTTTCCTGTTTTAAGCTTAAAGGAAACTGTCTGACCTTCATCACCTATATCCTCATGACGGGAAAGCTCTGTCATATCTTCTGCCGAATATAAATATTCATAGCAGCAGGCGTCTGCCATGCTATAATCATCTCTTAAAAGGCCTGCATCAAGTCCATCAAATTCATAAAGAACCTCTATCTCTGCATCAGGATTATCAACTGTAAAAAGCTTCTGTACCTCTTTTACGATTTCTCCATTATCCTTATTGATAATTCTACCGACCATTACATAGGAAACACTCGTATCAAGATTTTTAAGTTTTACCTTATCAACAAGCTTTACATCGTGATTTAAAAAGGTCAGTTTTTCTCCTTCCATATCAGTCAAAGTTGTACCTATTTCGATATCCGGAAAATGGATGGTCTGTCCTTCATCGTTGATATCCATATGCTTTGCTATAAGCTCATCAGGATATGCTTCATCATAGAGGTATTCAAATACAACGATATCCTTTCCCTGCAGGGGAAGCGAACTCATGGTAAATTCCATGTCATATGTCATGTTCTCACTATCTGCTACAAAGCTTCCTTCCGCTGTTATGGTTTTACCGGATATAATTAGCTCCTTATTTGTAGCCTTATCCATGATTACACCTACCAGCTTATATTGATGACCGATATCAAGATTTGTCATATCTACCGTATCAACGATCGTAACACTTGCCGCAATATTTGAATAATGGCTGCCTGTCACCTTATCCTTTGCTGTCGTATGGATTGTAGGGAAACGCTTATTGACGATATCCCCAAGGTCAACCTCTTTTTCGTTATCCTCTTCTGTTATCGTTACGGTAACAGACTCAGCAGACTTATAGGTATTCTTATTGGCATCGCACCGAAGCTCTGTTATGGTGTATGTGTCATAAGGCAATGCCCCTAAGCTGTCATCAACTGCCGCAGAACCAAACCAAACACCATCTCCGGCATTTCCCTGATTCGTATTCTTACTATGAAGTGCAAAATCAGAAGATGTACTGTAATATCCTTCACTATCTGTCCAAACAGTAACTTTATCCCCGGCAGAATTTTTGATTTCAAATGCTATATTCGTAAGTCCGTTTCCAGCTTCATCTGTCTTGCGGAACCTAAGGTCACCTCTTGATACCTTGTCAGAGATGATATAGCTGTTGCCGTTTTTCATTTTAGGTACATCACCATCAGCTTCTATCTGGGTAAGGTAAACTCCTGATGAAAGCTTAAGCTCTCCTTTCCCTGAAACAGATGCATAGCTTGCACCCTCAAGGGTATATCCCTCCGGTGCTTTTGTTTCCTCAATAGTAATTGTGCCAAGTGGAAGAACGATATTCCCTTCAGAATCATAATAAAGCTCGTCACTCTTTTCTTTTAAATAACTCTCTGGTTTTCTTATATATGCTTTGCCACTCTCATCCGTAACCAGTATCCATGTTCTTTTTGCTGTGCTTGGAAGCTCATCTACTGTATGATATATTCCGTCATAATACTTAATTGTAAACTCTGCTCCGGCAAGGCTGCCACCTCCCTGTACTTCTTTTCCTGTAGCTGCATCCTGCTTATAAACCTCAACACTTTCCGGGTCGGCGATTGGTTCATCGGCGAAGGTTAGGTTGTTCTTAGCCTGCTCTGTCGGATGAAGATATACCTCCTTCTTCTCATCAGACAACTTATAACCCTTTGGAGCTTTTGTTTCCTTGATGTAATACTTTGTACCTTTTTTTGCTGCCGGTATAAAATACAGATTTCTCGTATTTCCGTTTTCATCGGTAACAAGAACTGTCTTATCCCTTACACCATTGATATAACCTTTAGAATCAACTGTATAGCTTTTAGCCACCTTTGTACATGCTGCATCCTCATATACAGTAAATTCTGCTCCTGCAAGGGAATACATGTTGTTATCAGTGTCAAACGTACAGCTTGTACCTTCACTTGTTGATGTCTTTTTTACCGATATCACGATAGGTTTAACCGAATCGGTAAAGCTAAATGTTATTTCACGGTTACTTTCTGAAAGCTCCTTATACTGATTTGCCGCAACCGACAGATTTAATGAAGTCGCACTTGCAGCATCCTCGACAGCTACATACCAGCCATAAGGTAAATCCTCCAAGGTCTTCTGATCATCACTAAGTGATATATCAAGAGATTCAGCACTGCTTGTAAGTGTAAATACTGCATCACCGGATGCATCAATAACAGCATCGGCTATCTTTGTTCCTGTATTTACCTCCGCTTTATTCGAGGCAACCTTATATACAGTGTACTTAAGTCCTTCTGCACTGTATTCATTACCTACTACCGCAATCTCCTTTGTAAGTGTTGCTATGCCACCTGTCTCTTTTTTATTGATGATATGAACAGTATAGGTTGACTCCGTTTTTACAACCTCTTTCCATACATCATCGTGAACGATATATCCTTCTGGTACAGTATCCGCATCTTCTTCTATGCGATACCAGCCAACAGGACACTTTAACACCTGCTCATTACCGGATTTATCAATATAAACACCAAGCTCCTTTGCATCTTCCGTAATGTCGGAAAGTCTGGTCTTGTAGTAAGAGCCTGTCTCTGATACCTTCGTACCTGTAACGGTTGCTGTTGCTATCAGCGTGCCGCCGTCCTTTCCGTCTCCTGATACTTTATATATATTAAACTTAACACCACTCATTGAGTCCTTTGAGTTCTGCGCTCTCTTTCTTATCTTAAGACCGCCATTAATATCTTCTCCTGTTATGGTGATACTTACTGAGGATGTAGAAGTCTCGCCATAATACAAATCCTGACAACCGGATGATGTTGTTATCTTATATACATCACAGCCCACCTTTCCGGTAAGACCAGTTACCTTATATGTTTCCGTTGAATCAATCGGCACAGCAAATCTAAACTTCTGACCGCCTTTTAATGTTACTGATGTGCCGCTTTTATACCATGTGGCATTTGCTCTCATGTATAAATCTGAAGGTACAGTTATGGTTATACTGTTTTTAGAACTGCCATAAAGCGTTACAAATTCTGTCATTTTATACTGCTTATTGTTTATTAGTGTAACCTTATCAGCAACCAGCTTCTGCGTCCTTGCTGTATCACCGTCAACCTCCAGTGAAAGCTCAGACTCGGCTATTGTAAGCAGAGCATCCGGATACTCTGAAAGAGCATCATTTAAAATAGAAATGCCAAGTGAATGATTATCACCATGTACCGCATTATGTACTGCAAGTGATGCAGCCGCTACATCAGTTATTCCCTTTTCTTTGATATAACATATAACCTTTCTTACATTCTCATTACCGGTATAAGAAGCCGAATTATACCAGCCGCTTCCGGGAGTCTCTTTGTAATGGTCTCCGCAATATACCCTTGTACCATCACTTAGTGTAAAGCTTCCTACCGTAGTAGCTCCGCTTGTTATCTGCCCGTTGTAATTAACATAGCAGTTTCCTGACGCCATAAGCTCTGCTTTTGCTGCGTCCTCATCTGCATCTGTTGGTGTTGCAATACTGTCATATTCTTTATCTTCCTTTGCATATGATACCGTTGCCGGACTTATAAATGGTATAACCATCGTTACACATACAATCAAACTTATAAATTTATGCATAAACTTATATTTCATCTTTTTCTATCCTTTCATATATTCGTTTATTCGTTTCCACATATTTTTCACTCTCCGGCGGTGAATGATTCCCTGTCATTTCTTCATCTCCCTTCTTGATATGTTATCTATGTAAAAAGGCACATATCAAACGATTTGATACATGCCTTGGATTTTTCATCATAAATTTGAGTACAAAAAAAGACCATAGATTTCTCTACAGTCTTCTTGTTTGCTATTAAAAAAGAAATATTTAATTATTGTTGTAAGAAATTAATAGGTTGGTTGATAATCCTTTAATTCTGGATACTGTTTAAGTCCTGCATCCAAGATGCTCTGGTACTCGTCATTCCATATCATATGATAATTCGTGCGAACCCATGCAACATCATTATACCTTGTTCCGCTGATAGGATTCCCATCTTTATCATAGCAATAATACTTGCCTTCCAGCTTATACTCATCGTTCTTTATATCAATTAAGGTTTCAATAAATAACTTTGTATACTCTACCTTGCCGCAATCAGGACACTTCCAACCTGCATATCCACTGTCATCTTTTTCTACATGTGCCGCTGCCTCTACCGTCCAGCCAATGATTCTGTCATAGTCGTAATATCCTGTCATATAATTACCGCCATGACCATCCACACCTAAATGTTCATCTGCTTCCTCTGGCGTATCGAAAACACACCCACAGCCGGGAAATACATATATCGGCTGAAACTCTGGCTCTCTAACCTCCGGATAATACCAATTAATTGTGATGTCCTGCTTATTTTCATGGGTACACTCGTCAGCTGTAGTATTGCTTCCGCTTTCTGTTCCGCTATTTTCCTCCGGCTTTTCATCACTTATATTTCCATTCTCGTCTATATAGAACTCTATATCGCCTTCCATGACAAGCACAGTGTTTTTGCAATCAGTAACCTTAGTGAATTTCTTGCCATTCCACTTTAAGTAATAATATTTATTGCCACTCTTATAGAACTTATAAGTTACGCAGCCGTTTTTATCGATATATACAAAATCATCTCTGCCATACCTGTCGAAGTTGTATGTTCCATACCATCCGGTAGACGATAATATGTTTCCACCGCCGTCAAAGTAATAATTATTACCATTTATCTTCTTTATCTCATTTTTATAGCTTGCAACCTTTACAAAGCATTTCTTGTTCCACTTTGTATAGTTTACCTTGCCATTTTTCTTATAAAGACGGTATGTAACATAGCCCTGTTTACCTACATACACAGCATTTGTCTTATTTATCTGCTTCCATCCGACAGAGGTTACTATGTTACCTTTCTTATCAAAATAATAATATTTTCCATTTACCTTGTATATTTTATTCTTATAGCTTGCAACCTTTACAAAGCGTTTCTTGGCAGTGTTCCACTTTGTATAATTCATCTTGCCATTTTTCTTGTAAAATCTGTATGTGACATAGCCTTGCTTACCTACATACACATAACTGGTATTACTAATCTGCTTCCAGCCGGATTTTGTAACTTGCTTTCCATTCTTATCATAGTAATAATATTTCCCATTTTTCTTTTTAATTGTCGGCTTCTTGGTTGCCACCTTGGATACGGACATTACGGAATATTCAGTCTCAGCGGCATTATAACCTGAAGCTTCTGCCTGAGCTGCCGGAATAGATATTGCAAAAATGCATATTATTATGACTGCTAATATATTTAAAAATACCTTCTTCATGCCAATCCCCCTTTCAAACAAGCGTTTCGCTTCCAGAGTTATAAACTCTAAAATATTTTTATCAACACATTATACTCTACCGTTTTATATTACTCCTAGTTTGTGACAATCTTTGTAATTCACTATATGAGTCACATAATCCTCTTACTATAAGATGCTGCATAAACGAGACATCTTTATTATTTTCATACTTTCTAAATGCCTGTCTGTACTTTGATTTGTCTTTAAATACTATTGGTGGTAATCCATAATTACATAATTGCTGATTCAAAATAAATCTTCCAGTTCTACCATTGCCATCGACAAATGGATGTATTCTTTCAAATTTTATATGTGATGCTGCTAATTTTCTACATATATTTTCTACATCCTTACTATCTTCGTTCTGTAATGATATCCATTCTTTCATGAGTGATGGAACGCTCTCATAACTAGGTGGGTAGTATACAGCTTCAGCAATCGTTCCAACATATACATCCTCCATGCGGTAACTTCCATCATTTTCAAGAACACACGAATTGATTTCATGTATTAGCTCTTCCGATATCGCTCTTAGTTTATCAAATGAAAATATTGACTTATAAGCTTTATATGCACTCTTTACATCCTGATATTCTTTAAATGTATGTCCTGACCTAACCTCATCAAAATCAAGCAATGATATTGTTTCATCAAGTGATATTGTATTACCTTCCAAATAATTCGTATTCCAGCTCATTTTATAAAGCATCCCTTCAATAAAAGGCTTTACTATCAACTTATCAGTATACTTTCCTATACTGTTCTCGATTAATTTGTAATTTTCTTTATCATCAAATATCATTTTACTCTCCCCCCTTCATTGCTATTTTTCGTCCTCTATATTAAGCTCTGACAAATGTTACTCTATAGGCTTAGTGCCCTTAGTACCCATTGTTATTTCAAATGGTATCTTCTGCTCTCTTACCGCCTGCTTTGCACATATAGTAAAAAAGGCTGTCATATCCATTCCCAAATTTGAAGTAAGCTCCTGTAATTGTGTTTTCAACTGTTCATCAATTCTTATTGTTATAGTTGCACCTGTTCCTGCCATTATAAGCACCACCCTTCTTAAGTATAATTATACCACATGTACAATTATTGTCAATACAATGTACTAATATATTTTGTTCATATATCAATTTATATATAGTTTTCACCTTTAGAGTTATAAGCTCTACAGGATTAGATCCATTTGCAATAGACTTTTTTAGAGTTATAAACTCTTAGACATTCTAAACAGTATTTTATCTGCAGCTTTCTCATTTAGTCACACCTCTCGATCTCAAACTCTATTATCCGGTTAAGTGCTTCTCTTCTGGCAAGCACATCAAGTATATTTTCATATATTGCCTGATTATATCTTTGTATAACCAAAAGTTGCTCATGCCTATTACCAGCATTTTCAGAAAAAGTTAAATATCTCTTAATTGCCTCACAAAGCTGTCCCGTATTTCTTGATATATCATTAAGTACATTATAATCTTTATTTATATTTAAAATCATTTCACCATAATTCATAATCTAATTATAATCCTCCTCATCCTCATCCGTATAATCTTCATAATTCTCATCCGCATAATATATTTCATCATCTGCCGGATAATTATCATCTCCATTTTTCCGTTTTTCCGACAACTTCCTGATTTGCGTATCACCCTTCCTTTTTTCATGCTCTTTCTTTACAAGAATAATACTGAGTAGCTGCTTCATCTGTTCTGCAGGAAGATTATTGTCTATCATCTGCTTTATAATACTTTCGTCAATCTGCATTTTTACTGCAAGTGTTATAATACTATATTGGCTTGAAGAAAGTGAGGAATGTATTATGTATTCCGCAATGTCAAAGCCTTCAGGAAGCTTCTCCACCTTATACGATGCATTTTTGCCTTCATGCTTATTCTTCGCCTTGTCTTTATGAGGAAAAAGAGAAAAGCCTTTTTTCTTCTTTCTAGGATACTTTAACTCATATTCATCCCGTATCTTGTCTTCAATCTCTTTTTCTCTTGATTTTTTAAGCTCCTCCTCAAGCATTTTTTCAGCAAACAACCGATTGGCCGCTTCCTCAACCTGACTGTCAAAGGTCTTTTTCTTTTCAGCATCAGCTATACGTTTTCTATTTTCATTAAGCAATTTATTATATGCAGCTGTCTTTTCTTCAATAATTTTATCCTTATTACGAAGCTGCTGCTCATATTCTGCTATTTTTTCCTTATACTCTGTCATCTTTTCTTCCATTTCATAAGACAAACTTTTCATATCTTCCCTATATAGCTTAATGTTATCGTTAATTATTGATACATGCTCACTAACAGTTGACACAAGATTGTTCTCGGATTGTGATGATCGCAAAAATATAAGCATTTCTGATGCCGGATATTTTGCAGCCTTTGATACAAGCTCGGCATCCGTATTCTCAAACAGATAAAACTTCATTATCTCACGCTGCTCATATGTCAAATCCGCTCTTGCATACAAATTAATCATTTTCTGATGTATCTGAAGATATAATCCTGAATTAATCTGCGAACGGAGCTGATTCCATCCTTCATCTGAAGCTCCCTCTGTCTTATAATACTCTGCTTTTTTCAACGCCAGATAATCAGCTACAGGCAGTGATACAGCTTCTTCATTATGTAAGCTATCTTTCTGTTCCGGTCTGTCATTTTCTTCCTTATTACCATGTTTCTCTGTTATAGATTTTGTACTTTCTGCTTTATCACCTGCTTTTTCTGCTTGATTCTCGCTCCCATTCTTTTTATTATTTATTGGTTCGTTATACTCATTCTTATTTGTCATATTCATCTGACACCTCCCATTTCTGATTCTTTAAATATCTGTTAGCTCTTCTTATATAAAAATGTAATGTCAAATCCAGCAAAGAGCATAAAAAAAGAATCTTGCTCTCATCCGAATATTTATTACATATTCTGATAAGGTCAAAATTCTTATTAATATAGTAATCATATATTACAGCTGTAATTATGGCTGCACATACAAAACACCACCAGAAGCTTAGCAGCGCATCCAGTATAGTCAGAATTGCTCTGAAAAATACCTTTATCACTCTTTTTAAGAAGGATACCTTTTTATATTTATGTATTCCAAGTGATATATCATATTTATGCCTTCGTCTGGAATTAGACAGATTATAATAAGCTGTTCTGTACTTCTCTTCCATCATTTCATCTTGGCAAATCCGCATCTTTTCCCGATATGCTTTTATGATATCTTCCTGTGTTGCATCGTAGCCTACTTTTAGCAGATCATAATAATTACATAGCACTTATATAGCACCTCCTCTCATAAAAAAAGAAACAGATATATAACTGTTCCCTTTTCGTCTTCCATTTAAAGATCTTATCCCCTGATCCATTATCTCTATTTATTTTGCAAAAAAATTAGGAAACCTATGTTATACAGGCTTCCCATGAGCTTCGCTCAATTATATCATAACACAGGGGTTGACAAGCGTCAAGTGTTAATTTGGGTTCTG
>CAZATW010000019.1:35630-38811 GCA_964488185.1 uncultured Coprococcus sp.
CTGGTTCTGCTGGTTCTGCTGGTTCTGCTGGTTCTGCTGGTTCTGCTGGTTCTGCTGGTTCTGCGAACATTATAGCCATAATAAAAAGAGTATCAAGGGTAAACGCTGCGGTCACAGACCGCCCTTGACACTCTTTTTATTATAGCTGTATTCCTCTTACACCCAGCCTAAATAGACAATCTCATAAAAGAAAAAAGTATGCAACATGAGATATTTTACATACTATTTTCCAATCTTATCTCCATACGGAAGTGATTTTATATACATTTCCATATAATCCCAATCTGGGATATATCCCTCACTTGAGTATTTACATTCTTCATCTATTATTGGTTCTCCATTTGTTTTCCTCTTTATCGGAAGTGGAACTTGAGTTATCTTTATATTATCCATAACAAATGCTCGTCCATATGAATAACGATAACGGTTTTTATCTACTAATGTTTTTAAAAACAATGCCCTATTTTGATTTATCCAATCCCCCCTAAGTACCACTATATGATCTCCTGCTATAAACGGATCTTTTTGATAATAAAATGTAGCTGTTGTATCTCCCACAATTATGCAATTTCCATCCTCTATCCCTAATAAATTTTCATTCATAGCAAAAAAGTCGCATGCATTATTCATATCGGTTCTTGATACATATGCTAGTGCATTTTTATAGTTAGATTCGCATTTAATCACATCGTCCTTTGAATGTGCTAAAGCCTTATATATCTCCGTAAACAAGTTACCCAAACTAAAATACTTCCATAAGGTTATATCAATGGCTTTACCAGCTGTATTCTTTGTCGTAATTGGTCTATATTTCAACCCTTTAATAAACGATTCCATATATTCCCAGTCCGGTTTACCATCTTTTGACGGAAGGCTGACAATTTCATTTAGATATTTTATTTCTGTCACTTTTCGACCATATGTATATTTATACTTATTTGCCATTAGAACTGTCTTTAAAAACAGATAAATATAGTCATTTGCATATTGCTTATCTATAAGTATTAGAATTTTAGCAGAATCTCCAACAACACATCCTTTAGCTTGATAAGACACGAATCCTGCCGAGCCACTTCTTGCAACAGTCAGGCATTTTTCTGTTGTATATGTGTAATTTTTTTCTTTACAATAATTTAAATCTATATATCCTAATACACCATTATTTTCTTCTCCGCTCTGCACAACAATAAAAGTCCCTGGATTTTCTTCAATTTCTTCCTGCGTAATTCCTTTTCCATTATAAATTTTCAGTATCTCTTTTATTTTATATGGTTTCCAATTATCAATCTTCATATATAACACCTTCCTTAACCAGAAATGACAGATAATAATTTATAGTCCGTTGAAAATCCGCTTCAGTTAATAAAGAATAATCTGTTTTCATATATGCCTCACATAACCATTCATCAGAACCATCTACTTTATGTACAGCGGACATTCCGTCAACCTCTCTTCTATTCTTATAAAGCTCAAGCCATTTTTCTTCAATTCCAATCCATGTACTAACTCCTGTTTCTGAGTCTGTTGTCTCAACTCTGCCAATATTCTTCTTTTTATGGAAACCATCTTCTTTATAGTATCCAAAAAATGTGTCTCCTGCATTTTCATGCTTCTGGCAAGTCTTAAATACCATACAGCAAACTGATGCAGATGCCCCCGGATAAAAAACCTCTTGAGGAAGTGTAAATACTGCATCCAATGTACTTTCCTTTAATATCTTTTCTTTAATACCCGCTATTACCTTGCCTGTACCAATTGCACATGCAACCGGAAGTAATACCGCAACAGTTGCCTGTATATGAGATTCATTTAATGTATCTAATATATACTTCACAAAGTAGAATCCTTTTGAAGGATCTTCCTTCTTATCTGCTTTCCATGTCTTAGTATATTCCTCAGGCATGTGCTTTCTTTGAGCATTATAGGGTGGATTCATTAATACAACTGTCGGTTTTGCTTTTTGTATTTTATCCTTATTGTCAAAACAACTTCCTTGATAGATGTTTGAATTGCCATCTCCATGAATAAGCATATTTGTTGTTGCAAGCCCAAATACATTTTCATCAAACTCAATTCCGAAAATCTGATTCTTTTTTACCAATTCTTGTTCAGCAGCTGTTGCACAATCATCCAAAGCCATTGTCATTGCTCTTACCAAAAATGACCCCGAACCGCAACAAGGATCAAGAACAATTGAATTTTTATTTACCTTCGCAACTTTTGCCATAAAATCTGTAATATGATCCGGTGTAAAAGCTTGGTTTTTATCAGTCTTTCCAACATATTTATTAAAAGTAATAAAGAATAAATTTAGTAAATCCTGACCAGCTGTACTTTTATCATTGATGTATGGCAAAATCTCTTTGTCAATTATTTTTAGAATTTCTCTGAAATCACTATCCTTTAGAAGTCTCACATCTTGGCTATCAAGAATATTCTTATCTAACAAAACTAACTTCGCAGCCTTGTTTAAATCTCTGCTTAATAATTCTGCTAATACTTGTCTTATTTTTGCTCGATGCATATCGGCTGTAATTAATGGGCTATCATATACAAGACCATTTTTTAAAGCCAATAAACATGTTCCTACAAACTGACTTCTCAATTTCTCAGAAATTCCATGTTTATGCAAAAGCTCATTAAGTCTATATGTATTTTGCATAATTTTTTCTTTATCATTTATTTTTGAAGAATAAAAATCAACATATTCTTCTGCTGTTCTAACTCCTTTTTCATTCCCCATTAAATTCGCATCACTTACAGCACCTCTCCAAGCCAACATATCATCACTGACTGTATCAATCAAAATTGACACTATCTTATTACCAGTAAGTTTTTTCTCATACTCCACATATGCCGATAATTGACGCTTTGCTGCTTCTAATTTTTTATTAAAGTTAGGTTTCGTCTCAACTAATATAGATATATTTCCAATAACAAATCGTATATCAACATTTTTATATGTTCTACCTGTCTCATCTGTTATGCCTTCAAAATATAAATTTGCAACCTTATATGCCTTCCAATAACTGTATTCATCATTTTCTATGTTGGAAACTAGATAATCTATTCCAATTGTTCTTATTATATCTGACCTTTTCATGACAATTTACTCCTTTGCCGTACTCCTCTCTGAATTTATGTTCTCTTTTCTGCCGTCTGAAAAAGCATACCTTTTCAG
>CAZATW010000020.1:0-37900 GCA_964488185.1 uncultured Coprococcus sp.
GAGGCTTGTTTTCTGTAAAAATAGTGCGAATTATTTTTTCCTTTCAAAGCTGGCTTTTAATCTAATCAAATGATATGATATCGTTATTATTTCTTTTTACAAATGAGGTGTATATAATGGGTAATGATTCCATCGTTTTATACAAATTAATAGTACTATATATGTTAGACCGTGTTGATTTCACTCTGACGAACTCTCAGATATCCGAATTTATACTGACTCAGGGCTATACGAACTATTTTACTCTTCAGGAGGCAGTAACCGGTCTTATAGAAAGCGAATTTGTATATGTATCAACCATAAGAAGCTCATCACATTATAAAATTACAGACAAAGGCGAAGAAGCCTTAAGTCTTTTTGAACATAAGATTCCTTATGCCATAAAACAGGATATTCTTGAATACTTTGATAATCAGAAAATAAATTTAAAAAATGAATCGGAAATATATTCAGATTACTTTTTAAATGAATCCAATGAGTATACCGTTACATGTATTATCAAAGATAGAAAAGAGACTTTGGTTGATTTAAAATTCAATGTTCCTACACAAGCAAATGCCATAACCATTTGCGACAACTGGCGGCAAAAGAGTACCGAAGTATATGATTATCTTATAAACCAGCTATGGATAACAAAGGGCAGCAACTCATAAGAGTTACCGCCCTTTTCTTAAATACCCTATATCAATATTCTGTTTATAACCTCAAATATTCTGTACAAGGAATCTGTCTATAACTTCAATTTACGATTCAAGCGTTCCATTTATGACATCCCATATTTCATCACGTCCCTGTTTGGTCTGTGCTGAAAACGGAATTACCTTTGTACCCGGAACAAGCTCCAGCTTTTCCTTTATCAGTTTTATATTCTTTTGAAGCCGGCTTCTTTTGATCTTATCAAGCTTGGTAGCTATGATTATCGGTTCATATCCGTTATCAACAATCCATTGATACATAACACAGTCATTCTCTGATGGTATATGTCTTATATCTATCAAGAGAAATACTTTTTTCAGCTGCTTAGAGCTGTTTAAATAACGCTCTATCATCTTGCCCCATTTTGCACGTATTTCCATGGACACCTGTGCATAGCCATACCCAGGCAAATCTACAAAATATAAATTCTTATTTACATTATAGAAATTTATCGTCTGTGTTTTCCCCGGCTGTGATGAGGTTCTTGCAAGCGCTTTTCTATTCAGCAGTCCATTTATCAATGATGATTTACCGACATTGGATTTACCTGCAAACGCAATTTCCGGCAGCTCATTTTCCGGCAGCTTGCTTGTAATTCCACATACAGTTTCAAGTTCTGCGCTTTTTATTATCATAATTTCTCCAATCTGTAACATTCTTAACAGCCTGCCTTACCATTTTCTATGTTACCCAATATTTTTATTTATTACTGTTTTTACCTATATCTTTACGGGAAACGCATACAAATTGTAATCAAATTCTACCACTGTAGCAACAATATCCCTGTATCACAATTTTCTATATTGATTTCGTTATCATGGTATTCATCGTCGTATTCGTCTTCGTATTCACCAGCAGCCGCTTCATAGATTCTGTCACCATAGATATAAGCAAACAGTTCTATATTATACATGATTTTTTATCAAATCCTTCAGCCAGCAAATTGCCATAATCCAAAAATTCAGTAACTTTTCTCATATAGCATTTGTATCTTCTTTTCCTGAATTTCCGATATATAACCAACCCAGCCAAAGCTCCTGATACCGAATGAATACCATTCCTATAAACATATTTTGTCAAGAACAAACCAAGGAGAAGCATGCAGGTAAAAAATATAGCATAACACAATCGAAATCGGAAATTTTTTGATTTCTTTATAAATCTGCTGATGCAATGAATCATCAATTTCCGCCGCCCATTTGACACTCCCCATAGCTAAAGCAAGGGGTTTTACGACACATTGGATAAATTCACCATGTTCATCTTCATACATATTCATAAAACAAATTCCTTCTCTATTTTAAGATGACAGAAAACCTGTTTATCTATATAGACTTATGCCAAGGCATGTTCGAGCACCTGTTTCATTGTCGATACCGGAATAATATTCATACCATCAATAACCTCCTCGCCTACTTCCTCAAGGTTACTCACATTGCTTTCAGGAATAATTACATTCTTGATACCGATACTCTTTGCCGCTAAAAGCTTTTCTTTGAGTCCGCCTATCGCAAGTACATTTCCTCTTAAGGTTATCTCTCCCGTCATGGCAAGTCTGCCCTTAACCGGTTTATTGAATATCGCTGAGTAAAGCGCGGTAGCCATTGTGATTCCTGCCGATGGACCATCCTTTGGGACTGCCCCCTCAGGGATATGAATATGGATATCATGCTTCTCGTAAAAATCCTCACCGAGCTTTTCAGATTCCTTAAGAGACCTGATATAGCTCATACCCGCTATGGCGGATTCCTTCATCACATCTCCCATTTTTCCTGTCAGCTGAAGCTGTCCGTTTCCCGGCATAACATTCACCTCTATATCAAGCGTTACCCCTCCTACCGCAGTCCATGCCAGACCTCTTACGGCACCGATTTTATTTGAGAAGTCATGGGAATCATCTTTATATTTCTCCGGTCCCAGCATCTCTACTACCATTTTCTTATCAATCTTCACAGAATCTGTCTCACCCGTCAAAATCATACGGCATGCCTTTCTGCACAGCTTATCAATGGTTCGTTCAAGGCTTCTTACTCCGGCTTCCCTTGTATAATGCCTGATTATATACTTAATCGCACCGCTATTGATTTTAAAGCTGCCTTTCTTCAGTCCATTTTTCTCCCTTGCCTTATCCACAAGGTAAAGCTTGGCTATATGATACTTTTCATCCTCCGTATATCCTGATATTTCTATTATTTCCATTCTGTCAAGGAGTGGTTCCGGTATCATGGATGCATCATTTGCAGTAGCAATAAACAGCACCCTGCTAAGGTCTATTGGCACTTCGAAATAATGGTCATAAAATTGATTGTTCTGTTCACCATCCAGTACCTCAAGAAGCGCCGATGACACATCACCCTTGTAATCACTGCTTACCTTGTCCACCTCATCAAGCAATATCAGCGGATTATTGGTCTTTGTCTTAGAAATAGCCTGTGCTATTCTTCCCGGCATGGCTCCTATATATGTCTTTCTATGACCTCTTATTTCCGCCTCATCCCTTACACCGCCAAGTGACATCCGTATGTACTCTTTGTTCGTGGCAGAAGCTATAGATTTTGCAATAGAGGTCTTTCCTGTTCCCGGAGGTCCAACCAGACAGATAATCGGCATATTCCCCTTTTTATTCATAATATGGACTGCCAAATAATCAATGATTCTATCCTTTACATCGGAAAGCTTGTAATGGTCTTTTTCGAGTATCTTTATTGCCTTTTCAAGGTCTTCATTTTCATTTGATGACTTATCCCATGGATAATCCAGCAAGGTCTCGATATAATTTAATAATATACCGTTCTCCGCCGACATCTGGGAAATAGCCTTATAACGGTTTATCTCTTTTGCCAGCTTTTCCTTCACCTCATCAGGTGCACCGCAATGATTTAAACGCTCTGCAAGCTCATCGGCTGATTCCTCTATATCATCTTCGCCCAATTCCTTCTTAATCACCTTGAGCTGCTCCCTAAGAACATATTCCTTCTGATGCTTATTTACACAGTCCTGAAGCTTCTCCTTGATATCATTTCTGATTGCAACGATATCCAGTTCCTCTTCTATAACCTGAAGAAGCTTCAAAACACGCTCCTTCAAATCAATAGATTCAAGTATTTCCTGTTTCTTTTCATATGGTATCGGAATGAAATCCGCCACACCGTCGGTCAGCACGCCCAAATCTTTAATATGAAGCAGATTTTTATATATCAGCTTATTGGTTCCAAGACCATTTGAGAATGCCTGTATAAGCTTCTCAATAACCATTCTGATATATGCCTCATACTCCTGCTTAGACATATTGGACGAATTACCTTCCTCTATAATCTCTATATCTCCGTTAAAATAACCATCTTCCCTACAATAACTGACAAGACGTCCTCTTTTTTCAGTTTCAAGAAGTATACGCAAGGATTTATTTGGCATTTTTATAAATTGCTTTATTTTTGCCGTTACACCTATACTATATAAATCAGGATTTTTCTCATCCACAGAAACACTTTTGCTTGTAACCAAAAATATTTTCCCATCATTTTTCATAGCGGCTGTTGCAGCCTCACAGGAATCTTTATTTACAACATCCAGATGTGTGGATGCTCCCGGCATAATCGTAATGCCCCTAAGAACCATCATTGGCATACTCCAAATTATATATTCCATATAATTTTCTCCTCTATAATGTATAACAATTTATTTTTTAAAAAGTCGGGATGTATTCATCCCGACTTTCTTATTATGCAATCTCACCATCACTCGTGTTTGAGCGTTTTTTCTTCATCTGCTTCTTTACTACGGGTGCATCTGCATATTCAATAATGGGGTCTGCCCCCTCCGTTATAACTTCCTTTGTTATAATACATTTTGCAACAGTCTCATCTGAAGGAATCTCAAACATCAAATCAAGAATTGCGTTTTCAATAATAGCTCTCAGACCTCTGGCACCTGTCTTTCTCTCCATAGCCTCTCTTGCTATCTCTCTTAACGCATCCTCTTCAAACTTCAGACTAACACCGTCCAATTCAAACAGTCGCTTATACTGCTTATAAATTGCACTCTTTGGCTCTGTAAGAATCTTGACCAATGCATCTTCATCGAGGAAATCAAGCGTAACAGCCACAGGAACTCTTCCCACAAATTCCGGTATAAGACCATATTTTACAAAATCCTGCGGAAGAACCTGTTTCAGCATTTTGCTCAAATCCTGCTCTGATTTGTCAACCACATCAGCATTAAATCCAATGCCCTTCTTGCCGACTCTGTCCTCTATGATCTTCTCAAGCCCTTCAAAGGCGCCACCACATATAAACAGAATATTTGTTGTATCGATTTGGATAAACTCCTGATGCGGATGCTTTCTGCCACCCTGTGGCGGAACAGATGCAACAGTTCCTTCAATAATCTTTAAAAGAGCCTGCTGTACACCTTCTCCTGAAACATCCCTTGTTATCGAGACATTCTCACTCTTCTTCGTTATCTTATCAATTTCATCAATATAAATAATACCATGCTCCGCACGCTCTACGTCATAATCAGCAGCCTGAATCAGCTTAAGAAGAATATTCTCAACATCCTCTCCTACATATCCTGCTTCTGTAAGAGCTGTCGCATCCGCTATGGCAAATGGCACATTCAGCAGCTTCGCCAGTGTCTGTGCCAAATAGGTCTTACCTGAACCGGTAGGACCTACCATAAGTATATTACTTTTCTGAAGTTCTACATCAAAATCCTTTTCAGCAAGAATTCTCTTATAGTGATTATAGACAGCAACTGAAAGAACCTTTTTTGCCTCCTCCTGACCAATTACATACTGGTCAATGAAATCTTTGATTTCCTTTGGTTTCAAGAGATTAATGCCATCATCTATGCGCATATCCTCCAGTTCTTCATCTATGATCTCTGCACAAATCTGAATGCACTCATCGCAAATGTAAGCATTTGGACCTGCTATAAGCTTCCTTACCTGATCCTGTGTCTTATTGCAAAATGAACATCTAAGTTGTTTTCTGTCGTCACTACGATTTGCCATTACAATACCTCTTTATACTATCTATTCGCTATCACACTGTCTATTAACCCATACGCACAGGCTTCTTCAGCAGACATCCAGTTATCACGCTCCGTATCAGCAGCAATAACATCAAGCGGCTTTCCTGTATTCTCACTTAACATTCTGTTCAGCTTTTCTTTTGTCTTTAAGATATGCTTTGCAGCAATCTCAATCTCTGTAGCCTGACCCTGCGCACCACCGAGCGGTTGATGTATCATGATTTCTGAATTAGGCAGGGCAAATCGCTTACCCTTGGCACCTCCTGCAAGCAGAAATGCGCCCATGCTGGCAGCCATACCACAACAAATAGTAGATACATCACACTTAATATATTGCATCGTGTCATAAATACCCATCCCCGCAGTAACCGAACCACCGGGACTGTTGATATAAAGCGAAATATCCTTTGACGGATCTTCCGACTCAAGAAACAACAGCTGTGCAATAATAATACTGGCTGATGTATCATTTACTTCTTCGCCTAAAAATATAATTCTATCCTTCAGTAATCTTGAATAAATATCATACGAGCGTTCACCACGGCTGGTCTGCTCAATGACATAAGGTACTAAACTCATATTCTATACCTCCTTTATATTAAGCTGGTAACAAGAAAATTAAACTTCCTTTGCATTCTCAACTACAAAAGCAGCAGCTTTCTTTACAGCTATATCCTTCTTTATACTATCCTTCTCAGCATCTCCGATAAATTCCTTGACATCTTCAAGCTTCATCTGATACTGGTTTGCCATATTCTCAAGCTCTTTATCAAGCTCTTCGTCAGTAGCTTCAATCTTCTCTGCCTCAACAATCGCTTCGAGAACAAGACGTGACTTAATTCTTTTTTCTGCATCAGGCTTAATTCTCTCCATGAATGCCTCCTCAGTTACATTACAAATCTGGAGATATTGTTCATAATTAATTCCCTGATACTGTAATGATTGAGCAAACTCATCCTTTATTCTATCCTGAGTATCTCTAATCATTGCATCTGCAATATCCATTGTTGCATTCTCAATAATCTTATCAATGACCTTAGCTTCCTTCTCATTCTCGGCAGCCCTTTTCTTCTTGACAAGAGTTGTCTGCTTTATGTCTTCCTTATACTCGTCAAGTGTCTCAAAATCTGATACCTCTGCTGCAAACTCATCATTCAGTTCAGGTAAATCAGCTTCCTTAATTTCCTTGATAACACATTTAAATAATGCCGGCTTTCCTGCAAGCTCCTCTGCCTGATAATTCTCAGGGAATGTTACATTTACTTCAACATCTTCACCGATATTCTTTCCAACAAGCTGATCCTCGAATGTATCAATAAATGAATGTGAACCAAGAACCAGCTTGTAGTTCTCGCCCTTTCCACCATCAAAAGGAACTCCGTCTACAAATCCCTCAAAATCAAGAGTAACTTCATCTTCAAGCTTTGCAGCTCTGTCTGTTACTGGCGTCATTCTTGAATTTTTCTTCTGTTCCTTTAAGATTTCCTCCATAACTTCGTCATCGGTTACTTCTACATCAATCTTCTCAACCTCAATGCCCTTATACGCACCTAAAGTAACCTCAGGTTTAACAGCCACTTCAGCAGTAAATACAAAATCTTTACCCTTTTCAAGCTGCTCTACATCAATAACAGGTCTTGATGTGATTTCAAGCTCACTCTCTGCCACTTCTTTTGGATAATTCTTGTTTATCAAAGCATTTGCAGCTTCCTCATAAAATACTTCAGGGCCATACATCTTCTCTATAAATGCCTGCGGAACTTTTCCTTTACGGAAGCCAGGCACATTGAACTTTCCCTTCTGCTTTTTATAAACCTCTGTAATTGCCTTTTCCAAATCCTCTGCCGGTACTGTAATAGTAAGCTTTGCCATGCTATGCTCAAGCTTTTCTACTGTTAAACTCATTTTCCTATTTCCTCCTTATAATCAGCACATTATGCTTTATCGCTCTTAAATATGCAGTATTTACCCACATCAATCAATCGATTATACCATAACAGTCTTATATATGTCTAGTAAAAAATCTCGTATAATCCTTGTCTGTTCCTGTCAATACTACAGTTCAGCTGCAACATGTCAACAAAAAAAGAAGATGCTGCATGATTGCAGCACCCTCTAATTGAACAATCAAGATATCCTATCTTCCTGACATCTGCTCTTCCTGTCTCTTAATCATCTGACGAACCATCTCGCCACCGATAGAACCAGTCTGAGCTGATGTTAAGTCACCATTATAACCTTCCTTAAGGTTAACACCAATTTCCTTGGCAACTTCCATCTTAAATCTATTCATGGCATCCTTTGCCTCTGGAACACTCATCTTGCTTGTTCCTGTTGAATTAGAACTTGACATATCATTTTCCTCCATTCACTTATTAAGACTTATGTCTTGTTAGTATTATGTTCATTTCGGAAAATCATATGATACCAATTTATGTAAAATATTTTAATATTTCATTGGTTCTTCTTCGCCATTCATAACTCTTATGGCACCTTGGGCAAGAGCAAGCAATTCATCCTCACCAGGATATACTGTAAACGGAGCTATAAATCCAGCTCTCTTTTCAAGCTCCTCACATGTATATTTTGAATATGAAATACCACCTGTAAGAATAATCTGGTCGACCTTGCCACGAAGTACAGTTGACATAGCGCCTATATCCTTTGCAACCTGCTGATAGAAGGCATCCTGAACAACCTTTGCATTCTCGTCACCGTCAAATACCATCTTCTCAAGGTCTCGTGCATCATTGCTGCCAATATAAGCATTAAAACCACCATTACCAACAAGCTTCTTCATAACCTGCTGCTGTGTATACTCGCCTGAGAAACACATCTTAACAAGGTCACCTGCCGGAACACCACCTGCTCTTTCAGGAGAAAACGCGCCCTCCCCATCAAGTGCATTATTGACATCCACGATTCTTCCATTCATATGAGCGCCTACAGAAACGCCGCCACCCATATGAACAACGATAAGATTAAGGTCTTCATATTTCTTGCCGTTTTCCTTTGCATATCTCTTTGCGACAGCCTTCTGGTTGAGTGCATGGAATACACTTCTTCTAGGAAGCTCCGGTACACCTGAAAGTCTTGATGTAGGCATCAGCTCATCAACGACTACAGGGTCAACAATATAGGAAGGAACACCTATCTCATCACCGATTTCACGAGCCAGAATACCACCAAGATTGGATGCATGCTGTCCCTGCTTGCCAATCTTAAGGTCTTCAAGAAGTTCATCACTTACAGGATAGGTTCCACCCGGAATCGGCTTCAGCATACCACCACGTCCAACACATACATCGAGTGTCATGATATCAAAATTCTTCTCGGCCAGTATATCGAGAATAACCTTTTTACGAAAATCCTTCTGCTCTACAATAAGACCAAAGCCTGCAAGCTCTTCTGTTGTGTGTCTTAAGGTCTCTTCAAATAATAATGTCTCATCTTCAAATACACCAATCTTTGTTGATGTTGAACCAGGGTTAATAATAAGAATCTTGTATGACATAATATTCCTCCATTAATTATTATCCTTCATAGCCTCTGCAACAACTGCTGCAAGTGCTATGGAATTCATCTTTACTTCAAATGTATCCGATCTTGATGTCAGAATAACCGGTGCATCCGTACCTGTTATAATACATCCGTTTTTACATGCTGTTGTATGTACAAGGCACTTATAAACAAGATTACCTGCATGAATATCAGGGAACAAAAGCACATCAGCATCACCGACTATCTTTCTTCCTGTTGCACCCTTATGCTTTGCAGCCTCAGGATCTATAGCAAGGTCAAATGATAAAGGTCCGTCAATGATACATCCTGCAATCTCTCCAGCTTCGTTCATCTTAGTAAGCTCATCCGCATCAACTGTTGCAGGCATCTTAGGATTTACTACCTCCACTGCCGCAAGCGGTGCTACCTTAGGATTAGAAATACCACATGCATGGGCTACTTCCACTGTATTATCAATAATTGATTTCTTCTCCTCAAGTGTCGGGTAAGTCATAAATGCAACATCTGTAAGGAATAAAAGTCTGTCTATACCAGGAACCTCAAATACAGCTACATGTGATAAAGGCTTTCCTGTTCTGAGACCAACTTCCTTATCAAGTACGCTCTTTAAGAATCCCTTTGTATCTATAAGTCCCTTCATGTACATATCTGCCTTCTTATTATGTACAAGCTCAACTGCCTTAAGAGCTGCTGCCGTTGTATCAGGCTCATTAATAATCTCATAGTCAGAAAGATCCATATTAAGGCCGGCTGCTATTTCTCTGATTTTTGCCTCATCACCAACTAAGATAGCATCAGCAATACCTTTTTCCTTAGCAGCCTTAACAGCCTCTAATATAGGCTCGTCCTGCGCACATGCAACTGAAACAGTCTTTCTGTCGCACTGTGAAACCTTTGCCAATAAATCATCAAAACCTTTACTCATTTGTTTGCACCTCTCATATATTTTTATAAATTTATTCGTTTCATATGGTAGCACTTATAAATCAAAAGGTCAACTAAAAATCAAAAGCAGTATGGCAGCCGTAACAGCAATCAGAAATATGACAATCATTAAAAAAAGCGGTACACCATCACCTGTAGAAGGTGTGTCTGGTGTAACATCCTTCTGCGGTATCGCAGTATCAGGCTCATCCGTTGTCGGCTCTTCCGTTGTCATCTCTTCTGTTACTGTGGACGTAAGCTCCTCTTCTGTTGTGCGTTCTTCTGTTGTCGGTTCTTCCGGTATTTCTGCTGTATCAGGCTCATCGTCTATAGAAATAGTTTGTCCTTCGTCATTGATATCCTCGTGGCTGGCTATGATTTCATCAGGATAGTACTCTTTGTCAGACAAATACTCAAATACTACAAGACTTTTCCCTTCCAGATTATCATTTTCAAATGTAAATTCCACATCTACAGACATATTTTCCGATGTAGCTTCAAATTCAATAAATCCTTTAATCTCCGCATCCGAAATAATGAGAGGTCTTTCCGTAGCCTTGTCCATAATGATTCCTTCTATGGTATATTGATGTCCTATCTCAAGCTTTGTTAAGGAAACCGTATCTATTATCGTTATGCTTTTGTTATTTGTTGAGGATTTATGAGTACCGCTCACGCTATCTCTGGCTGTTGTTTTAAGCTCAGGTAAGGCTTCATTATATATATCCCCTAACTCAAGCATATTACTTGTACCATTTTCAGGTATTACTATTTCTATATCTTCAAGCTGCTTATATTTATTCCTGTTTGCATCACATCTCAGCTCCTTAAGAAAATATTTTCCGGCAGGAAGTGCACCCTTACTGTCAACCGGATTCTCTCCATTATATGTAAACCATATGCCTGACATAGGCTTACCGCTGTTTGTATCCTTGGTATGCGGTATATACGAGGAAGCGGATGAATAATATCCATTTTCATCGGTATATATGATAACGGATATATTCCCTTTTTCATCCTCAAGTCTAAATGCTACATTCGCAATCGTATCACCTGTCTCTGCATCCTTTTTGACAAATGAAAAATCTCCTCTGTATGCAATGTCAACAGCATCATATAAAAGCTCCATAGATGTATCAGATGATACTTCTTTTCCGTCCGTCACCAAAGTTACCTTATCCCAATCGACAATAAGCTCAGTACATGACGTATCCAGCATATATCCTTTCGGTGCCTTTGTCTCCAAAATCTCATATCTTCCTATCGGTATTCCCGATATGGTATCCGTTCCTTTGCCTTCATATATTGTATCATTCACGAAACCAACTCCATCCTCGTTCGTTAGAAAGCTGCCCACGGCCTCACCTGTCTCCGAATACAAGGTATATTCAGCCTGCTTTAAAGGTACACCCGTAACCGCATCCGCCTTTCGCAGCTTTATTGCACCTGTCACAGGCTTGTCAAGTCCATTTGCATATGCCGCCACACTTCTCGTCATTTTCATATTTTCTGCATTGACTTCTATTTCCATTTCATTTTCATTTCGATAAAATCCTGATGTCTGTACAGGCTTTCCTGTATTGGCTGCAACATTTGTTTTTGCATCACAATTCCATAGATTCGGAAGCTCTGCTATTTTATATTGTCCAAAAGGCACTTCCATATATTGCTGCATAATCCTGTCATTACCGTAGCTGTCATACTCTTCCGGAGAATAAAAAACCAATCGATTACCCGTTTCTCTATCCTGATAAAATCTGCCATTATAGGAAGAAATAAACCTTCCCTTTATTTTTCCGTTCTTGTCATATACTCCATATGCAATACCTGCCATATTATAGCTGGTATTTTTATTATAATTATAAATTGTGGAAATATTATATGTATCTGCATATTTTAGCGTATTTGAAGAATATACCAGATTTTTTGACATCCATATATATCCATTGGATTCTTCCCAATCGATACTTATATTTACAGATGAATTGGAGGCTTTCCCTGCAAATATCAAGGTCTGGTCCCCATCCGCTTTTGAATCAGCAGTATATGCGGTTACACCGGTCTGACCTTCTAATTTGCCCAATTTATCCTCCCCCTGTTTTTCAGGCTCTGCACTAAAGTAGAATATTTCTCCACCATAGACTTTATATTCTCCTGATTTTTTTACCGAATAGTCGTCCAATCCATTTCTCTTCAAGTGCAGCCAGCTTCCGGAAGGAACTATAATGGTAATATAATTATCTTTATTTCCTGCAAGCTTTATCCGTTCTGTTCTTTTTCTTGTTGTTCCGCTTGATGCATCATCATATATCTTACTTCCCTTTAATGTCCGACTGTTTCCATAATCCTCCTTCGTTTCCATATTTATAAGTGAAAGCTCTGTTTCACTACTATCTAAAATGATATCCGGCTGTCCTTTTATATAGCTGTAAAAGTCATTGCAACAGCTCCTTAAGATTCCGCCGTGTCGTATGTAATTTAATGTTAAAGCCACTACCACAACCTTTTCGCCTTCTGACATGGTATGAAAGCCCTGCCAACTGTAAGGTGATGCATAACTGTAATATAATACCTTTCTTATTACTTGATTATCCAATGTACCAATCGTTAAATCCGAAGTGCTTACCACACATTCCTTATCATGGTCTCCGCACCATGCAGTATAGGTTGTGCCATTGTACCTCACTGTATAACTGTTTGTAGTTGTTCCGCCATACGAAGCCTGCCCATTGTTATATATGGCATTAGCTTCCCCTGACATTAACTCCGGTGCATCAATATCGGAAATACTTTCTGCATCCGTCATCGTCGCAACATAGGATTTCTGCTTTGAATGAAAATCAGCATTTGCACTGAATCTGCTTCCGACAAATACGACAGCAAATAAAAGAATAATTGATAAAAATGCAGTCATAAGCTGCTGAGATTTCTTGTTAGAATTCATTGTATCTTCATGTCCTTTCTTTATATACTACAAAGAACATGTTATTATTGCCGGCCGATACAATAATATGAATCATGCCCTACTTTTGTTTCCACAAAGGAACATAATCGCCTTTGACAAATGATTCAATGTTTTCATTCAGATAATTCTTTTCTCTTCTAAATTCATCTACTGACATGCCCGCCCTGTAAAACGGTTCTTCATCATAAAAAGGATCATCATACATATATCTTTTGTCCATGCTCTACCTCCACTTTGTAATCAGCTTATCAATGCGCATAAAAAAAGCTTACGCATATCATAAAATTACGTAAGCCTTAAGTCAACAGATTCGCTATAACTCGTAAAATTGGCGAATATTCGCTAATTTAAAAAAGTTTTTCAACCTTTTGGATAATTTAACCGGTCCTCTGATATATGATACAGAACCTCCTTCAAAAACTTTTCTGCCAAATAATTTGCCATATTAAGGTTCATGTCCTGATAATTTCCACACTCTCTTGGATTTGCCCCCGGAATAGGATCATGGTAATGTCTGATATATTCAAACATGGAAATCATAAGGTCAACAATATCCTTTGACTCATAATCTCCGGCAAGGATTAAATAAAATCCCGTCCGGCATCCCATCGGTCCAAAATAGATAACTTTATCTTTACAGTCTTCGCAGTTTCTCAAATATGTGGCCCCAAGATGCTCTATTGCATGGATTTCGGCAGTATTCATTACAGGCTCAAAATTCGGTTTTGTCATGCGGATATCAAACGTGGTTAACACTTCTTCACCCGCTTTATCCTTTCTTGATACATAGATACCGGGATTCAGTAACAAATGATTTATTTTAAAGCTTTCTATCTTTTCCATTTTCTTCTACTCCTTGTATTCTTTTATGATATGAAGCATCATATTGACACTGTTTTCTATTGCCTTTGCCGCAAATGTAGGATAATCCATCTCGGCACTGTCATCAGCCTTATCGGAAATAGCTCTTACAACAAGATAAGGAATTTCATTCAAAGAAGCAACATGACCTATGGCTGCTCCTTCCATTTCAGCGCAGCGTCCGCCAAAGGTATCGACAAGCCATTTCTTCTTCTCTTTACTTGATATAAACTGGTCTCCGCTTACAATTCTTCCCGTAAATACATTTACCTCTATACCCGCTTTTTCAACAGCCGTTTTTGCATATTCTACAAGCTTACTGTCCGCTTTAAATATACTTTCTTTTGTATCGGGTATAACACCCGGCTCATAACCAAGGGCAGCTACATCCATATCATGTTCAATCGTATCTGTAGCAAATACGATATCACCTATTTCAATATCCGCATCAAGCGAACCTGCTATACCGGTATTTATAATGGCAGAAACAGAAAAATTATCAATCATAGCCTGTGTACACATGGCGGCATTGACCTTACCAACACCACACTTCACGACAACAACCTGCTGTTCACATATCTCTCCCTGATAAAAAGACATTCCTGCTTTATTTACAACCCGCAGCTTCTCTATCATATCCTTTAATCTTGCAACCTCTTCATCCATTGCACCTATAATTCCAAGCACTCAAATCACCTCCAGCCGAAAAAAATGCTAAATATAATATTCAATCTTACAATTCTCTGACAAATCATACGGCGTTACCTGATAAACGTAATAATTCAGCCAATTCGCATAAAGGGTATTGGCATGGCAACGCCATGATTTAATCGGTTTCTTGGTCGGATCATCATCAGGATAATAATTTACGGGTATATCAGGATGAAGTCCTTTGTTTACATCACGATTATACTCCTGGTCAAGAGTGAATATATCGTATTCAGGGTGACCTGTTACAAATATATTTTTCCCTCCATCTCCTATAATGAGATATGGCCCTGCCACATCCGACTCTGCTACGATCTCCAAATGTTCGTTTGATTCTATATCTTCCTTTGACACGCCCGTATACCTCGAATGCGGCACATAAAAAGAATCATCAAAGCCTCTTACCAGCGGTGTCCTCTTATGAAAGGTGTGATGCTCATATACTCCTGACAGCTTCTTTGGAAGGTCATACTTCTTTACACCATACCTGTAATATAGTCCTGCCTGAGCTCCCCAGCAAATATGTATCGTCGACGTTACATTTGTCTCCGACCAATCCATAATCGCACGAAGCTCATCCCAATATTCGACATCCTCAAATTCCATCTTTTCAACAGGCGCACCCGTTATGATAAAGCCATCCCATTTTCTGTTTCGTACACTGTCAAAGCTTTCATAAAATCTGTCTAAATGTCCCTTTGTAACATTTTTTGATTCATATGACACTGTGCGAAGCAATGTTATATTTACCTGAAGCGGCGTATTGGAAAGACTGCGCATAAGCTGCAGCTCTGTATCCTCCTTCAGCGGCATAAGATTGAGTATCAGAATGTCAAGGGGTCTTATATCCTGACTGTGGGCTCTCCGTGTTCCCATGACAAATATATTCTCATCTTCAAGTATTTTCTTTACAGGTAAATCATCATTAATTCTGATTGGCATTAAATCAAGTCCTTTCTTTCAGGTGCATAATCTTATTTGTTACACATCTCTAAAAAATCTTCCTCCGATATAATCGGAATATGAAGGTTCTGAGCCTTTTTATTTTTTGAGGAGCTGGAGGTCACATCATTATTGATAAGATAGGTGGTTTTTGCCGACACCGAGCCTGTCACCTTTCCACCCCTGCTTTCAATAGCTTCCTTCAGTTCATCCCTATTTGCGAAATGATTGACAGAGCCGGTTATAACAAATACCATTCCTTCAAATATCTGCTCACCATCAACTGCTTCATCTTCAAAAATAAGCTCTGCTTCCAATTTATTTATAATATCACAATTAGCCTCATTAGCAAAGTATCGGACTATAGCCTCTGCGATAACCTGCCCCACTCCGTCTATTTTTATAAAATCCTCTACAGATGCATTCATCACAGCATTAAGATCATTTTTAAAATGCTTTGCTATGAGCTTTGCCGTTGTCTCTCCCACATTCGGAATCCCAAGCGCATTTATAAAACGGCTCATTGTCGTTTTTCTTGACTCATTTATGGCGGCAATCAAATTGTTGTATGATTTCTCGCCAAAGCCCTCCATATTGACTATTAACTCCATATATTGCTCTAATTTGTATAAATCATCAAGCGTATTCAGAAAGCCCTCATCTATAAACCGTTCAAGTGTGGCCTCCGACATTCCGTCTATGTTCATGGCGTTTCTTGATACATAATGTGTAAACGACTTTATTTTCTTTGCAGGACAATACTCATTTGTGCAGTAAAGAGTCTCTACACCGGAATTATTTGCTCCCTCTTCCTTTACAAGCTTTGTCACACCGCCACATGCCGGACACGAAGCAGGGATCTCTACATTTCCACTCATTGTATGATTTGCTGCAATTTGCGGTATAATCATATTGGCTTTGTATACGGATATCTCATCACCCACCCCAAGGGCAAGAGCCTTCAGGATACTTACATTATGAATACTTGCACGACTTACGGTCGTTCCTTCAAGCTCTACCGGGTCAAATACTGCAATCGGATTGATCAGTCCTGTTCTGGACGGACTCCATTCTATATACTGTAAATGCGTGGTTGCTTCCTCATCAGCCCATTTAAATGCCATAGAGTCTCTCGGAAATTTGGCTGTTCTTCCAAGACTTCTTCCATATACGATATCCTCAAGCACCAACACCAGACCGTCTGACGGAAAATCATTTTCCGTTACCTTATGAGCAAATGATGCCACATAATCAGGAAGCTCTTTTGCATCCGTTACATAATGCTCCACTACATCAAAGCCCTGCTCAGAAAGCCAGCCAAGCTGATATGAAAATGAATTTTTGAAATCCACATCATCACCATCCACAAGGTTAAATGCAAAGAAATGCACATTTCTTTCTTCTGTTATCTTGTTATTCAACTGTCTTACGGAGCCGCTGCACAGATTTCTCGGATTTTTATATTTCGCCTCTGCATCCGCAATCTTCTCATTGATAATATTGAAATCAGTATACTTTATTACCGCTTCGCCACGTATGGTCAGTTTCCCTTTATATGGAATCTTATGGGGCACATTTGCAAACACCCTTGCATTATTGGTAATCAGCTCTCCTATCTCACCGTTTCCTCGGGTAATGGCTTTGGTCATAACGCCGTTTTCATAAGTAAGAACTACGGTAAGTCCGTCCATTTTCCATGAAATAACACCCTTTTGACTGCCAAGCCATGCAACAAGAGCATCTACATCCTTCGTTTTATCCAACGACAGCATTGGATGTTCATGGGCTTCCTTTGGCAGCTCACTTACTACCTCGTACCCTACCTTAACTGTAGGGCTGCCCTTCATAACCATGCCCGTTTCGTTTTCAAGTGCAACCAATTCATCATACAAAGCATCATACTCAAGGTTACTCATAATCTCCGTATCTTCCATATAATACTTCTTGGACGCATCATTCAGTTTTTCAACCAATTCTTTTATTCTGCTTATCTTGTCCAAAACAATACCTCTTCTCTCTACTGGCTTACCATACATCTAAGTTTCGGCATCCCGTTTTCTGTTCCCAGACTCTCCAACCAACTGTCTAAGCTCCGCTTCCTCGGCAGGGGTCAACTGCCTGAGTTCTCCCGGTTTCATATTGCCAAGCTTTATATTACATACTCTGATTCTTTTTAAATTTACAACCTTATATCCAAAATAATCACACATCCGCCTGATTTGTCTGTTTAGACCCTGCGTTAAAACAATATAAAACGAATAATTATCTATTTTTCTCAATTTGCATTTCTTGGTTACCGTATCCAGAATAGGCACTCCCTCTGCCATTCCCCGAAGGAACTCTTCTGTTATCGGTTTATTTACCCGTACCCGGTATTCCTTCTCATGGTTATTGATTGACTTTGAAATGGCATTTGACAAATCTCCGTCATTTGTAAGCAGCAATAATCCCTGTGAGTCCTTGTCAAGCCTGCCTACATACTGTAATCTGATTGGATAATTAATATGGTCAAATATATTATCAGGGTCATCCTTTGCCGCTGTACAGGTAAGGCCTATAGGCTTATTATATGCAAGTATAACAGATATATCATTATTCTTTATCGTTTTCCCCTTAAAGGTAACCGTATCGCCCGCCATAACCTTCTGTCCCGTTACGGCAGTCTTGCCATTGATCCTCACAAGACCTTTTTCTATATAATCATCTGCCGCCCGTCTTGAACACACGCCAGCTTCACTTAAATATTTATTCAGCCTTACTCCTTCTGACATATCCCCTGCTCCCGCCATTTACTTTAATTCCAATTCACAGGTCCTACAAAAAGACCATTAAAGGAATGATACCATTCTAAGGTATAAATTTCAACATCGTGTTTTTTTATTTTAATGGTTGTATTTTCGTTTTTCTATGTTATAATAATTGCAAGCGCAAGGGTGTGTTTCATATGAAGCACACCTTTTTTGTGCATTAGCATATTTTTAGTTAGGATGTGATTGAAATGGATAACATCGATAAAATGATAATTCATCTTTTGCAGGGAAATGCCAGAACCCCTTTAAAATATCTGGCAAGTAAAGTATTTCTATCATCGCCGGCAGTTTCAGCGAGAATAGACAGACTTGAGAAGGCAGGTATTATTACAGGCTATCATGCCGTAATCAATCCGGAATCGCTGGGCTATCATATAACAGCATTTATCAATTTGGCATTAGATCCAAAACAAAAGCCCGTCTTCTATCCATTTGTAGAAGCATGTCCAAATGTACTGGAATGTAATTGCGTGACAGGCGCATATTCCATTCTAATTAAAGTCTGCTTTCCAAATACTATGGAGCTTGACACATTTATCGGACAGCTTCAGAAATTCGGCAGCACAGAAACACAAATCGTATTTTCTACACCTGTCAGCACAAGAGGTGTAGATATCGGCATCCCAACTTCATCCGAAAATAAAAATGCAATATAAACGAATGGTACATACCTTTTTCATTGATTAAAGAGGATATGCAAACTCTGCTCTTGAGAGATGTATATCCTCTTTATCTTTCATTCTTTATTCACTAATCAGGTTGTAAAAATCTGCAAACGTAGTATCCGTATTAAGCAGATAATCATTATTTTCCTTAACATGAATATATATATCCTGAATATTCTGTGTCGCCTTAACCTCAGATACATAATCTGATACTTCCGGTGACAGTACGGAATTATCTATTTTATATTTTCCATCCTCATCCTTAACTACATAAAATGACATAATATCAAGTGGCTCAGATTGGACATTTGATATTTTCAAATATGATAATTCTATAACGATATATCCGTTTTCATCATAGCCGTCTGCAATATAGCACGTGGTTTCATCATAGCCTATGATATATTCAGCTGCTTGTTCAAGCACCGTCATATCATCGAATTGAGATGAATCTGTAACAAGTGTCTTCAATGTTTCCTGATTACACTTCACTTTTGCCAACAGATAATTATTGATCAGCTGATTAATCTCCGCGATCTCGCATCTGCGGTAATTTGCTCCATCAGGAATCTCAAGCACTACCGAATTGTCCTTGCCGGGTACCTTTTCCTCTTTATCCTTCCTGATAAAGAAAACATATACATATGATATGCATAATGCCACAAATACAATCCATGCAATGATAAGGGCTACCGTCTTTCCTCCTGATTTATGCATCATATTTTCTTTTATATAATCATCATCTAAAATATCAAGCTGCGAAGATTTCTTTTTCTTTTGTGGCTTATCATCAAAATAGTCTTCTACATCATCATACTCCGATTCATCTTCATAATAAGCCTCGTCTTCATAACCTGATTCGTCATCATAATAAGCATCTTCATCATAATCTGATTCATCGCCGTAATAGTCTTCATCAGACTTTTCAACATCTGTTGATGCTTCATCATCTGATATCTCATCATGTGAATCTACATCTCTTAACGAATCAGCAGCTTCTAAATCACCATAGTCTGACTCATCATCGGCATTATCGCTGTCATCGGAACGCTCATCATCAGTTGATGCTTCAGCATCCGACTCTGCATACACATCATCCGATAACCCATCTTTTATATCCTCAATATCATCAGATGCAGCGGCTGCATCATCCAATTCATTTGAAAGCTCTTCACTATCAACATCCAGCCCTGCATCAGCTTTAGCCGCATATTCCGCAATATCTTTTTCTATATTATTTTGGGATTTTCTACGCTTTGCCATAAAGGTCTCCTCATTTGTATATCAACAAAATCCGTTCATTTCTTATGAATTTTAACATTATAATATATAAATTGCAAGACTGCCGAACCTATGTATTTATTAACAATTTATAACTGCTCATAGACGGTCATAATATCCATAATATATTTTGTCATTATGCCTGCGGATATACCACATCAGGACAAACCATCATTTTTTCTTGATTAACACCAAATATTTTATTTGATATTCACATCCATTTATAGTATTATATTATCTGTGCACCAGTAGCTCAGTGGATAGAGCAACGGCCTCCGGAGCCGTGTGCGGAGGTTCGATTCCTCTCTGGTGCGTATTTTATTTATATCTGCATATACTAAATCTTATTAAAGAGACTGTTCAACTGTGAGTAGTCACAAAAAGGAGATTTCGTCATGCAGATTTTTTTAACGACATTTAACCAGATGCTTATTTTATTTTTATGTATCATTGCAGGATATATTATAACAAAAACAAAAGTACTTCCCGACAATTCTGCAAATATACTTGCCAAACTGGAAAATTACCTGCTCATTCCATGTCTTATTCTAAATACTTTTATAGAAAAATCCTCTATTAACAACCTTTCACATCATATATCCACTCTTGCTATAGCCTTAATCGTCCTTATTATAACCATTGCTATCTCTGTTTTTGCATCATCTGCACTGGCAACTGATAATTACCAAAAAAATCTGTTTCGGTACTCACTCATTACCCCCAACTATAACTTCATGGGAAATGCTCTGGCTCTGGGTATATTTGGTATCGACTTTTTATTTGAATACATGATATATAATGTCCCACTAACCATATTCACATATACAATCGGTATCAGCTGGCTCAAGAATGAACAATCCGGAATAAAGTTGTCATCATTGATTAACCCCATATCCATATCAATGATCCTTGGAATTATATTTGGACTAACAAACCTGCCGTTGCCAACATTTTTTATCAGTACAATTTCTTCATTTGGAAGCTGTATGTCACCTATTGCCATGCTTCTTACAGGAATGATAATCGGACATTATCAGCTTAGTTCACTGATAAATAAGCCAAAAATATTTATCGTATCCGGTATACGTCTTGTTGTAATCCCTATTATTTTTCTGCTCCTGTTTAAAATTACAGGTCTGGGACAGGCTACAATGCCGCTTGCCATATGCACACTTGCCATGCCTCTCGGTTTAAATACCATAATCATTCCTGCCGCATATGGTCAGGATACCTCCATGGGTGCATCCATGACCTTAATCTCCAGCATACTCTCTCTGATAACCATACCTATCATATTTGCACTGATTTAAAAGAGTATATATTACATTGTTACAAATATAAACTTCATTACAAAGAGAGCTGCAATAATTGTAACCACTATATCCCTCTTCTTATAATTTCCTGTAAATAATGTGATAAGAACATATGCAATAGAGCCGATACCGATACCATTTGAAATAGAGTATGTCAGAGGCATCATCAGGAATGTTAAGAAAGCCGGTACTGCCGACCTCATATCATCCATATCTACATTTGCAAAATTCTTTGCCATAAGAACACCAACAAATATAAGCGCCGGTGCTGTAGCACATGTCGGAATGACACCTGCAATCGGGCTAAGGAACAGGCAAACTGCAAAGCATAAAGCTGTAACTAAGCTCGTCAATCCTGTTCTGCCACCTGCTGCTATACCTGAAGCAGATTCTACAAAAGTAGTACATGTTGATGTACCAAGCAACGCACCTGAAACAGTACCGATGGAATCACACATCATACTCTTGTCAAGATTAATAGGATCTCCATTTTCATCTAGCATATTTGCCTGTGATGCAGTACCATATAAAGTTCCGACAGTATCAAACATATCTACAAGACAGAACACGATAATAAGCATAATTGCCGAGAATATTCCACCTATATAACTTGCATTAAATGCATTTGACCATGCAGCGCCCTTAAAAAGACCGCCGAAACCAATATCAGCAAAATCCTTAAATGACTGACCGATATTGCTGACATCAAAGGTAGGTGTCTCAAGCTTGAATACATAATATAATATAGTTGATGCAATAATTCCTATTACAATATTGCCCTTGACATTTAACTTTGCAAGAATACCAATAATAATAATTCCAATTAAAGCAACAATTACAGGAACAATCGCATTCCAGCCTTCTCTTGCTGATTCAGCATTTTGTATCGTTCCATGGAAGTCAAAAAACTGTACAATTGTATATTGGTTTGACTCAACAATTCCAGCCCCCTTCAGTCCGATAAATGCAATAAATAAGCCTATACCGGCAGGTATGGATTTCTTAAGACATTCCGGCATCGCCTTTGCTATGTACTGACGAAGTCCCGTTATTGACAGAATCAGGAAAACAATACCTGACAAGAAAATAATGACAAGGCCTGACTGATAACCGTCTATAACACTATATCCTGCAAATGCGGCACCTGATACGAAGGTTGTACAGAAGAATGAATTAAGACCCATTCCACATGCCTGTGCATATGGCATCTTTGCAAGAAAAGCCATAAGCAGCGTACCTATAACCGCTACTAATACAGATGCTATAAAAACAGCATTCCATATTGTGCCAAGGTCGCCTGAAAGCTCCGGTATGATTCCGGCAAGCCAGCCATTTTTTCCTTCCGCTGCAACCTGATTCGGATTAACAAGCACGATGTAAGCCATCGCAAAAAATGTTGTGATTCCTGCCATTATCTCTGTACGGACAGTTGAACCACGTTCTGAAATTTTGAAGAATTTATCCATCTTCCCTCTCCTTTGTGTTTTATTTACGATGTCAGAACCCTCAAAGCGTATTCTAACCCGTTTATTTTCGAGCGCACAAGCTCTTTACTTTACAATAATAATGTAGTTGAAGAACACGACATCATAAGAACCAAATAGCATAAAGTCTGGGTTTCTACCAAATCCTTACGCCTGCTTCTATACGTCAAAAACAATATTGCAATAATATTTCTCATAACATCATCAATGTATTCATCACTGTACCCATCAAGTGTTTTGATATATTCAACAGTCTCTAAAAATACATCTACGATGCTACCGCTATCTTCGTCAAGCTCTGCCAAAACGGCAATACTGGCAGAAATACCAAAGCTATTCAACGATACGCCCTTTTCTCTTAAAGTATCATTCATCACAATAACTTTTTGGAGCAGATTTTCATCATCATGTTCCATAAGCAAAACCGTAAGTGCAAGTGCCTGCAATTCATTTTTCTTCATCCCGCAAACCTGAAGCTTCTCATTAATTGTAACGATTCTTTCTATTGTACCATGTACATCAAGTCCCTGAATTGCCATAATGGCAAAATACATATAATCATCGACACCCGTAATCAAAGGATATTCCTTCTTTATTCCTTTATACAGTTGTTTAAAGCATATAACAATCTTCTGATAATCCTCCGGCTCGGCATTTGATGCAATATAATAGCAGACAGCGGCAGTATAAGCATTATTGACGATCTTTTCCTGCTTAAATAGCTGCGCAATATCCTTCATTCTAAGAAACAGCTCTTTTGGCTCTTTTTCAAAAGAAAGTAAAATAGCAAGCAACGGCTGAAATGAGTTTCGAAATGCCGAAAAATGCTTTGTATTATCATTAATCAGCTTTTTCATCTCATTAAACCTGTCTATATCAATCTCTTCTCCCATTCCGGAATATATAATGGCGGCAATATATTTGATGACTCCGTTATCCCATGGGAATACATCCTTGAACTTATCTTTATATTCTGCCATTCTATTAAGTTTATTTTTAATTTCAATATTCATATTGTCACTCCTACCAGTCACAAATAATTTTATAACATTCTGATATGTCTTTTCAACAGGAAATATTAAAAAAACTTAATATTTTTACTGATATACATTTGATGAACAAAACAATCTTTACCCCTTTAACCAATCCTATCCATAATACCACCCAATACACCTGATACAGATACCCCTTGCGTATGTGCCTGACTTGGTCCCTTATCACTATTTGAATCCGATGGCTTACTTGAGCCTTCCTTTATCGTCGGTGCCATCAGAATGGAACCCGTACCTCTATACACATTTACAAAGCCTTCTCCTGACACCGCAGAACCTATCAGGCTCTTCGTAGATTTTTCTACCGTAAATTCAAGAGAACCGGACCATGCAACTGCCATATTTCCATCTATTTTCACTACGTCATTCTGCATCTGAAACATGATAAGCTCCTGCTGTGGAACAGGGCTTTCAAGTACCGCTGAAGAGAGATTCGTTCTTGAGACTACCTTATGCTGTAAGGTATTGTCTGCGCAAAGGAATAATCCGTCATCCAAAACGATTGAATCCCACTGGGCAACATTCAGACAAATAATATGCTTATATGCAGGCTCCAGCATAACAAGTCCCTGACCCACATCATGTTCAAAAATCTGAAAACACCCCATCTGACCTACACATTTCATGTTCTTGTTGTCATAAAAATTGTTTTACTGAAACATACGCCCCTCCTTCTTGAATACATACAAAATATTTTTTGTTTTATTATGATAATCTGGCATATCATTTTCCTGTCAACACTGATACATACATATTTTACAATCACTTATCTGCCTTTATATGTATTATCAAATACCATCACTCTGTCATCCATCATGCCATGATATATCTCACTTCCCGGCTTTAAAAAATCTGTATCCTCACCAATATCGTCACCGATACTATTTGATTTTACATACATCTTACATACGATTCCTATCGTAAGCATAATGCCGGATAGAATACCAATCCCTACAAATAAAAAAACTAACGAACCCATGTCTTATCCTGCCTTTTCCTTACATATTTTGTCAATCCGTTTCCGGTAAATCGATAGCTGTCCTGCTTGTATGCCCTTGCCTTAAGAATACCTGTAATAAAAGTAATCATTGATATTATAGCAGTACCAATAACTAAATAAGAGCCTGCCTCAGCACCATTCGATTTACTATAATATTCCATATTCTTCAGATAATCGTACCATATATTGCCGCCTAATACTGTTAAAAAGGTAGTAACCGTAGTTAAAAGCAGCGTAAAAAATGTAAATGCAATACCCACCTTAATCTTGTCTACAGGCACATTTCCAATCACCTTGCCTGTCTGCCCATTTACAACTACAGTATATATAATTCCTTTATATCTGAAGGTAATAAACCATGCAGGCAGCATTGCATATTCTATATCTGTAATATTGGTTGTTTTTGTATCGGATTTTTTTCTAATATTTGATGCATCCTCACAAGAATCAAATATCCGCTTTTCAATAAACATTTCACTTCTCTGTTTTGCTATATTGACAGCCTCATCAGCCGGAACATCATATCTGTCAGCATAAAATCCCGATAAATATCCCATATCAAAAGATATCAGCTTACTCATATCATACGGCTCCAGCCTCTTTGATATTGAATCATTAAGTCTTCTTGATGCGTCAACAGTTATTCGTTCATATTGACATTCCAAATCCCTGTATATGCTAATCGGTTTCTGATAATTCTTTCCACTTCTTTTCTCCGTTCTCGTAGCCGAAAGATTCATTTCGCATCTGTTATTTGTAGAACACAGCCAGAAAGGAATATAGATGCCACGAAGCTTATCTATTTCAAAATTCTTTATCTCATCGGGTACAAATCTTCCACCCATAAATTTTTCCTTTATAAGACTTACGGTTTTTTCCCTTGTTATGGAAAACGGAATGATAACGTCAGGCTGTATTTCCTCGGAAACACGCTCAAAGATAATCGTAGGCTGGCCGCAATATGCACAAAAGCTTGCAGCTTCTTTACGATTCATCATCAGCTTTGCACCACAAGAGGTACAACTATACACATCCATTTTCATATATGCAGCTCTGCTTTTATAATTGCCTACACACCTATTAGTATCCGTTTCCGTCTCGCTGTCTGTACCTTCTTCCTCCAAATGTGGTATGATATCATCATCAATACCGACTCCCATATCATCCATTCTGGTAATATTATTTTTACTTTCTGCCAGATATCTCTCTGCCCTGTCTTTCTTTGCAAATTCCAAAGCAGTATATGTATCAAGCGGACTGTCAGATACATCCAAATCCGTTTTTTTTACGGAAAATCCGGCATTGATAACCCCTTTACACTGTGTACATTCTATCATTCCCGTCTCGGGATTAAGTACAACCGAACCCCCACAATTTGAACATTTTAAATTCATAATATCTCCCCTCGTTTATATCTTATGCTCAAAAAATAAATACAGGTTTAGTATAACCTATAATAAATCGGACGTAAATACCATCCAAAACGAAACATTGTTATATTAAAATACGCCGGAAAAAATTTGTTTCCGGCGTTCATATATCTTTTATTCGATTTTCTGATTACTCTCCGCTTATTCAAGCTGTTTTCAAACGAAACTAACCAAGCTGTGCAGCAACCTCGGCAGCGAAGTCCTCGTTCTTTTTCTCAAGGCCTTCACCTGTCTCAAAACGAACAATTCTCTTGATTGCAAGCTTGCATCCTGAAGCCTTTGCTACATTTGCAACATACTGGGCAACATTCTCTTTATTCTCAGCCTTAACATACTCCTGCTCAAGAAGACATACTTCCTTAAGCTCCTTGTTCAGTCTTCCCTGTACCATCTTCTCAATGATATTGTCAGGCTTGTTTGCATTCTTAGGGTCATTCTTAGCCTGAGCTACAAGAATCTCAAGCTCCTTAGCCTTATATTCCTCAGATACTTCATCAGTTGAAACGTACTTCGGATTCATGGCAGCAACCTGCATCGCTACGTTCTTTAAGCACTCTTCAATCTCTGCACCTGAACCGTCTGTGTCAGCTTCTACAAGAACACCAATCTTACCGCCTGCATGGATATATGAAACTACCATACCGTCTGTAACGATTTTCTCAAATCTTCTGATGTTCATATTTTCACCAATTTTGGCAATCATAGCTGCATGCTTCTCTGCAACTGTGATTGATGGATCAAGAGCCCATTTTGCTGCGTTAAGTGCTTCAACATCAGCGACATCTGATGTATTAATCTGCTCTGCAACCTCCTTAACATATGTCTGGAATACTTCATTCTTTGCAACGAAGTCTGTCTCTGCATTAACTTCAAGAACCGTAGCAGTCTTACCGTCTTCCGAAATAACAGCTGCAACAATACCTTCTGCTGCAATTCTTCCGGCCTTCTTCTGCGCTGTTGCAAGACCTTTCTCTCTTAACCATTCTACTGCTTTATTAAAATCACCGTCTGTCTCTGTAAGAGCCTTCTTACAATCCATCATACCGGCGCCTGACATCTCTCTTAACTCTTTTACCTGAGCTGCTGTAATAGCCATCTTTATTTACCTCCAAATGTGCATTTATATATGCAGTACCAAACCACATCCATCTATATCAAAAATTACTCCTCTACTGCTTCCTCTGCCTCTGCATCAACGTCTGCTTCTGCATCAACGTCAGCTTCCGCATCAACAACGTCTGCGCCCTGCTGCGCTTCGATAACAGCATCTGCCATTTTTGAAACAATTAACTTAACGGCTCTAATCGCATCATCATTACCAGGAATTACATAATCAAGCTCTTCAGGATCACAGTTTGTATCAACTATACCTACAAGCTTAATACCAAGTGAGTGAGCCTCCTGAATACAAATTCTCTCCTTCTTAGGGTCTACTACGAAAATCATATCAGGAATTTCTTTCATTTCCTTGATACCGCCAAGGTTCTTCTCAAGCTTCTCCATTTCCTTCTTAATCTGGATAACTTCCTTCTTAGGAAGAACATCAAATGTTCCGTCAGCTTCCATAGCCTCATACTTCTTAAGTGTTGCGATTCTTGTCTGGATAGTCTTGAAGTTTGTTAACATACCACCTAACCATCTCTCATTTACATAGTACATACCACAACGCTCTGCTTCACTCTTGATTGAATCCTGAGCCTGCTTCTTTGTGCCAACAAAGAGAATCTTACCGCCGTTTGCAACACATTCGCTGATTGCATTGTAAGCATCGTCTACCATACCAACTGACTTCTGAAGGTCAATGATATAGATACCATTACGCTCTGTGTAGATGTATGGCTTCATCTTAGGATTCCATCTTCTTGTATGATGTCCGAAATGCACACCTGCTTCTAATAACTGTTTCATTGAAATAACGCTCATTTTTTCTACCTCCATGGTTAAATTCTTCTGTCAGCCTCACATCTTTGGACCACCCGAGCTATAGGCACCACGCCAAACATCAGCTGACATGTATTTTATTTTCTGCGCACTCACGCAAAGTCGATTGTAACATATATAAATTGGGTTTACAAGTATTTATTGTTAAATTTTCAAAGCAAAAATTAACGGGCAGTATCATGCCCGTTAAAATTTCCGACAAATTAATTTCCTAACAAAATCCAGACGATTCCGGCATAGCTTTCGTACCCACCGAAATAATAGGTTCCGGGTTCTATGCTATTAGAGTAACCCGATTGTAATAACCAGTTATAATAGCCCCATTTATCACTAATAACACCGATCTCAAGCAGCTCATCACATATGGTTTCAGGATCCATTCCCTCTGTAACTACGATATATCCGCCGCCGGCTTCATATTTGACTGCCGCCGGCTTCAGCTCTTCTGTAGTAGGCGCTTTTGTTGTTGCAGTTTCCGTTGTTACCTTCTCGGTTGTTGTTTCTGTTGTTGTTTCTGTTGTAGTCTCCTTTGCCGGTTCTTCTGTCGTTACCTTCTCGGTTGTAGGACTTTCAGTTGTAGGACTTTCAGTTCTATCACTCTTTGTTGTAGCTTCGCTACCAGACTTGTCTTTCCTGTCTTCTTCCGTTTCTTCCTCTTTATTTTTATTGTCTTCTTTTTTGTTATTTTCTGCTTCGGACGTGGTTTCGGTCTGTTCTTTATCGGCAACATCACCTGTATTTGCAGTATTCGCATTTGTAGCCGATACTGTCAATGTCTTTTTTGAGGAATTATTGGCCGACGTTTTGTCTGTACCAAGTGCAACAAACATCACAAGACTTCCTAAAATAAGACCTATTCCCAATCCTCTTAAAAATACTTTTTTCCTCATAGCCTGTCTCCTTAATGAAGCTGATTATTTTTTCTCAATATCCTTGATTATTAACTTAGCTTCGCCAACACCTATTCCTAACTGATTGGCTATCTCCATAATACCAAAACCGTTATGATAAAGTTCCGCTACTTCCTTTTCAATATCCTTCTCATTATCCCAAATATCTTCAATAACCGACTTCACTTCTTCCTGTCCGTCATTCCCGTCTTTCTTATTCCTACTGCCTCTTTTCTTTGACTTGCCCGATTTCTTATTCTTTGTAACAGGCTTTTCATCTGTAACAGGCTTATCTGTTACCAACTCTTCAGTTGAAAGCTTCTCCGTTGCAGTTTTTTCCATCATATCAGCATCTTTCAAATTCTCAACTGCTACAATGTCCTCTTTAGCCTTTATATCTGCCTTTTCCGTCTCTGCAACAGCCTCATCTGTTTCATCAGCAGACACTTTCTCTGTCTCTGCAACAGCCTCGCCTGCTATATCTATATCCGCCTTATTCACCTCTTCATCTGCCACAATTATTTCTGCATCAGTAGCTGTCTCTTCTACATCCTTAGAGGGATCTCCTTCTGCCTGTTCATCTGCTGTATTTTCAGCTATTTCTTCCCCAGCCTGTTCATCTGCTTCATTCTCAGATGGCTCTTCTTCTGCCTGTTCATCTGCTCCATTCTCAGATGGCTCTTCCCCAGCCTGTTCATCTGCTCCATTCTCAGATGGCTCTTCTCCTGCCTGTTCATCTGCTCCATTTTCAGATGGCTCTTCCCCAGCCTGTTCATCTGCTTCATTTTCAGATGGCTCTTCTCCTGCCTGTTCATCTGCTGTATTTTCAGCTATTTCTTCTCCTGCCTGTTCATCTGCTTCATTTTCAGGTGGCTCTTCCCCTGCCTGTTCATCTGCCTTGGTTTCTTCATCATTATCAGGATCATATACAGCGTAAGCTTCAGCAAGACATTTGTTGATATACTCAATCATTTCTCTCTTTGCCTTCTCTGAAAGCGACTTTGAACATTCTTCTATATCCTTTTTTATCTGCTCTAGCGCTTTATCCGAGTCAGACTTCAAATGTTCTGATGATTCATCTGAATATGTCTTAATTTCATCTTTATATTTCTGAACGAGTTCATCCCCGTACTCTGAAATCTGTCTCTTTACATTCTCTATATTTTCTTCGGTAATCTCCTCTTCCTGAGTCTTTTTATTATCTGTAATCATAAAACTGATACATACTATGATTACTCCGACAACTAATGTTACTATTGCTGGTACCATAACACTTTTTCCTTTCTCTTATATTTGTAATCTATTTCATTTTCCAAATACAACGTATTTTATAGCTTGTCTAACTCATCAAACACAACATCATTTACGACTCTGATATATGTGCCCTTCATACCGGAAGAGCGAGCCTCAATCACACCGGCACTTTCAAATTTTCTCAAAGCATTTACAATAACTGAACGTGTTATTCCCACTCTGTCAGCCACTTTACTGGCTACAAGAATCCCCTCATTTCCATCCAGCTCTGAAAAAATATGCTTGATTGCCTGTAATTCCGAAAATGATAAGGTATTAATCGCTGATTTTACGATTGCAATCTTTCTGTCCTCTTCTGCATTTTCCTCATTAAGAGCTCTCATCATCTCAAGACCTACAACCGTAGTTCCATATTCACCAAGTATAATATCATCGATATCATACTGATTATTCATCTTGTAAAGAAATAAAGTACCAAGTCTTTCACCTGCTATGTCTATCGGAAGAAGAAGTCCCTGATATTTGTCTATATCCGCAGCATCAAACCCAAGTGTCGTCAGATTTACATTTTCTTTCGTAGACAAAACAAGCAAAAGCCTTTCATTTAACATACTGTCAATTAAAAGACCTACATTTCCTTCTATCAATTCATGTATTTCAGGAATATCCTCACGATTTTTGATACCGAGTATCTTACCTTTCTTGCTGATTACCATAACATTGGATTCTAATATATCACTTAATACATCACAAATATCATTAAATACTACTTTATGAGAGTTATTATTGTGCAGTAATTTATTAATTTTTCTTGTTTTATCTAACAATTGTACACTCATATCTTTACCTCCACATTTAAAACGCAAAAAAGTTGCTTTTGCATAAAAAATCTTGACTATTTGTCATTCTATCACAATAACTGTCAGATAACAACCCCAAAAGTCCAAGCTTTGCCAGTTAGTTTTTGTATGCGAACGGCGATATGCTGTATATGACAGAAAGCCAATTAGCAAGTTTCTATTAAGATTACTATGCATAAGCAACTTTTCTAATACTTTATTTAATTTTCGGCATTTTCTTCTTTCTTTTTATCACAGGTATAACCGCAATTCTGGTCTGAACACTGAAGCTTATTGCCACGCTCAACCATGTAACTGCCACAATTAGGACATTTTACATCAGATGGCTTCGCCCATGACATAAAATCACAATCAGGAGATGAAAGGCAACCATAATAACGCCTGCCCTTACGTGTTTTCTTTATTACAATATCATTTCCACATAACGGACATGCAACACCTATTTTCTCAAAGAACGGCTTTGTTGATTTACACTCAGGAAATCCCGGACATGCAAGGAACTTACCATGAGGTCCATACTTGATAACCATGTTTCTTCCACACAAATCACAAATTTCTTCTGAAACTTCATCCTCTATCGTGATAGATTCCAGCTCCGCCTCTGCCTTTTGAACCGCAGCATCAAGGTCAGGATAAAAATTACGTACGACAACCTTCCAGTCTATTTCTCCGTCACCTATCTTATCCAGAAGTGACTCCATATTTGCAGTAAAGTTCACATCTACTATTACAGGAAAAGCCTGCTCCATGCACTGATTTACTGCTTCACCTATCTCGGTAGCATACAGCTTCTTGTTTTCCTTTGTGATATATCTTCTTGCCAGAATCGTTGAAATGGTTGGCGCATAGGTACTAGGACGACCTATTCCAAGTTCTTCTAAAGTCTTTACAAGAAGTGCCTCCGTATATCTGGCAGGTGGCTGTGTATAATGCTGTTTTTCATCAAATGATACAAACTCTAACACATCTCCCTCATTCAAATCATTAATTCCTGCCACATGTTCAGACCTTTCATTATCAATATTATATACTGCCATAAAGCCATCAAAGGCAATCTTGGATGCCGATGTCTGCAAATGACACTCTCCCGCTTCCACCTTTACGGTCTTTACAGAATATATGGCACCTGCCATCTGACTGGCTAAAAATCTGTTATAAATGAGCTGATACAATCGAAACTGGTCTCTTGTAAGCTGCTCCTTTACTTTAACAGGTGAAAGTGTAATATCCGTAGGTCTTATAGCCTCATGGGCATCTTGAATTTTTTTGCCTGACTTTTCTGTTTTATGTTCTGTGCCTATATATCGTTCTCCGTAATTTTCCGCAATATATTTTCCTGCATTTGCTACAGCTTCATCTGATATACGTGTTGAGTCCGTACGAAGATAAGTAATCAGACCTATCGTCCCTCTGCCCTTTATATCCACACCTTCGTAAAGCTGCTGGGCTATTCTCATCGTCTTAGAGGTTGCAAAATTCAGCTTTGAGGATGCATCCTGCTGCAACGTGCTTGTCGTAAACGGAAGCGGTGATTTTTTATTTCTCTCACTTGTCTTTACAGATTTTACCGCAAAACCGGCTCCCTTCATTTGTGTAAGTATATTGTCAAGAGCTTCTTTCGAGCTTATTTCTTCCTTCTCGACACCATTCCCGGTAAATTTAAATTCTATTTCCTTCTTAATCTTGGAATTTGTTAAATTAACACCTAACGTCCAATATTCTTTTGGGATGAACTCATTGATTTCCTTTTCTCTGTCACAAACAAGCTTAAGTGCTACCGACTGAACGCGCCCCGCACTAAGACCACTCTTAATTTTCGCCCAGAGAACAGGACTTATTTTATAACCCACAAGTCTGTCCAAAACACGTCTTGCCTGCTGTGCATCGACAAGATTCATATCGATTTCTCTTGCTTCCTTAATGGAATTTTTTACAGCATTTTTTGTTATCTCATTAAATGTTATTCTCTTATATGCTTTGTCCTCCAGCTTTAATGCTTTGGACAAATGATATGAAATAGCTTCCCCTTCACGGTCCGGGTCAGTTGCAAGATATATTTTATCCGCCTTCTTAACTTCCTTTCTAAGTGCAGCCAGAATATCACCCTTCCCCCTTATCGTGATATATTTAGGTTCAAAATCGTTCTCAACATCTATTCCCATCTGGCTCTTAGGAAGATCCCTTACATGACCGTTTGATGCTATCACTTCATAATTGGTTCCCAAAAATTTCTTTATGGTCTTTGCCTTTGCCGGTGACTCTACTATTACCAGATTCTTAGCCATGAATATTTCCTTCCTTATATATTATCTATTTCGCCAAAGCGTGCAGAAAAGCTGCCAGTGTCAGTTTTTCCTGCTCAACACCTTACATAGTAATTCCGTACCACTTGACGTATCAGTTTCTTCGTCTCCAAAGAAAACAACAGTCTTACTACATCAGATACCTTCATATCAAGCTCCATGCAGATATCATCAATATGTCTCTGCTCCAAACGCACACAACTATACACCATTTTTTCATCAGGTGCAAGATTTTTTTTCATATTACTTTTGTCGCACCGGGAAATGACATATCCGATATTTGCAAGCCTACCCTCAGAAATCACATCATAAATAATATCCTCAGGCGCAGTAACACACGTTGCCCCTTGCTTAATAAGGTTATTGCAGCCTTCACTGTTGACATCACTGATTCTTCCTGGAATAACATATATATCCCTACCCTGCTCAAGCGCCTGATCCGCCGTTATAAGAGAACCGCTTTTCTCCCTCGCCTCCACAACAAGAACGGCTTTGCTCAGACCACTTATTATCCTGTTTCTAAACGGAAATCTAAATGCATCAGGCGCAACATCAAGCCCATATTCAGAGATTACAAGTCCTTCATTGCACATCCTATCATACAGACTTTTATTTTCTCTTGGATAACAAATATTGATTCCGCAGCCCAGTACCCCTATAGTCCTTCCTCCTGCATCAAGTGCCGCCTTGTGTGCAGTACCATCTATTCCTGATGCAAGACCACTTACTATTATTATCCCTTTTTCCGCCATCGCATATGAAAATTTATATGCCATATCCTTCCCATATGCAGAGGCTTTTCTGGCACCTACTATCGCAACTTTTCCTTCCTTTAATTCATCAAGCAGGCTTATATTGCCTCTGACATACAAAATCTGAGGCGGATCAGCAATTTTTGTAAGGGACTCCGGATAATATACATGTCCCGGATATATATATGATATATTTCTTTCCTTTAAATTATAACTATATTTTTCTATTTTATCAGGATTTCTGCTTTTCATAATGGAAGCTGCATATTTTTCCTTTACAGCTCCCCTAAGCAGGTTCTCATCCGCCTTCCACAAGTCCGCTATATCACCAAAATAGTCTATTATTCTTTTCAATACATGTGGCGATATCCCCTCAATCATTCCTATCCACAAATGCAGCAGCTCTTCCTCCATAACTATAAAACCTCCCCATCGGCATTTCTGAAAAATACAGCTTCTTTCAGATGCCTTTCACACACTCTGTCACTTTCTTCGATATCAGCGATGGTCCTTGCAATCTTGAGTATCCTGTAGCTTCCTCTTGCAGAAAGCCCCTGACTTTCAAATACATACCTCATAAAATCCTTTTCACTTTCGGATAATACAATATATTGATTGCACATCCTTGTATTAAGCTGTGAATTAAAACGTATATTTTCATTCTTATATCTTCTTTTCTGCATATTCTGGGCTGTCAGCACATGTGCCTTCATATCCTTAGAATCCATGCCCTTTCCGCCCAAAAACAGTTCATCGTAGGCTACCTTTCTTACATCTACATTGATATCGATTCTGTCAATTAAAGGTTTGCTGATTCTTGCATTATATCTTTTTATCTGTTCCAGCGTACATGTACATTTATTTAAATCAGGATAATGACCGCAGGGACATGGATTTCTGGCTGCCACCAACATAAAATCAGCAGGGAAACGGTAAATACCATTTAGGCGTGAAATAGTGACCTCTCTGTCTTCAAGGGGCTGTCTCATAACCTCAAGGGCATTTCGTGAAAATTCAGGAAGCTCATCAAGAAACAGAACACCATTATGTGCCAGACTGATTTCTCCCGGCTTCGGCACTCTTCCTCCACCTGCCAATGCATGGGCAGATATGGTGTGATGCGGTGCCCTAAAAGGTCTGCTGCCTATTATGGGTTTATTCGGTTTCAATAGTCCTGCTATGCTGTAGAGCTTTGTTATCTCAAGGCTCTCTTCAAAAGTAAGGTCAGGCAGTACGGTTGGAATTCTTCTTGCTATCATGGATTTACCTGTCCCTGCCGCACCTGTCATTAGTACATTATGGAGACCGGCTGCCGCAATCTCTATTCCACGCTTCAGTGTTTCATGCCCCATAACCTCCGAAAAATCACCATATTCATCTACATTTGATGCGTTCATAAGCACCTTCACATCCACATAACAGGGTTCTATGGTCATTACGCCACTTAGATAATCTACGGCACATGAAAGGCTGTCTATGGGAATAATCTCCATTTCCTCTATAAGGGCAGCCTCTTCCCCGTTTTCTTTTGGAACGATACATCTTCGTATTCCCTGTTTTAGAGCACACTGAACAATAGGAAGTACTCCCGATACGGCATTCACATGTCCGTCAAGGCTCAGCTCCCCTATAACAAGTGTATGATTCAGTTTTTCCTGTATGATTACCCCCATAGAGGTCAGAATACCTATCGCTATAGGCAAATCGAATGCTGTACCATCCTTTCTGATTGCAGCAGGGGAAAGATTGATGGTTATCCGTTTCGGCGGCATGTGAAATCCCGAATTCTTTAGTGCCGTTCTTACACGCTCCCCCGCCTCCCTGACACAGGAGGACAAATAACCAACCATATTGAATACAGGTAAACCGTCATTGATATCAGCTTCTACCTGTATCAGAATTCCTTCTACTCCTATGACGCCTCCGCTTATTATCTTACTATACATTCTGCTCCTTTCTATCCGTCTTACCGGATACCTCTCCCGGAGCATACCCATACTACAAACATAGTAAAATATAAGTCAGGTGTCAAATTAAGAATTTATAAATTTTGTGTAGACATATGCAGTCTAAGGATAACTGGTATTACTAATCTGCTTCCAGCCGGATTTTGTAACTTGCTTTCCATTCTTATCATAGTAATAATATTTCCCATTTTTCTTTTTAATTGTCGGCTTCTTGGTTGCCACCTTGGATACGGACATTACGGAATATTCAGTCTCAGCGGCATTATAACCTGAAGCTTCTGCCTGAGCTGCCGGAATAGATATTGCAAAAATGCATATTATTATGACTGCTAATATATTTAAAAATACCTTCTTCATGCCAATCCCCCTTCGTTGATATTTGTCATCCCCTATATTATACATAATATATATATCTACTATTTACTACTATTTATTTCAGTTTATCATAATGCGACCACATACGGTCTATCTTAATTGTTCCTTCATATTCCTTATCATTGAATACTACTTTTTCAAAAACAACATGATACACCAATCTATGCTTCAGATTTATTCGTCTGGAATAAAATCCATTTAAATTGCCAACCAATCCTTCATATGGCGGTGGGTTTTGAAAAGGATCCTCTCCTATGATATTAAGAAGCTCCTTCGCCTTCTTCTCAAGACCTGCTTCCTTTAATAATTTTTTATCTTTATCAGCCTGTTTGCTAAATCTTATCAAATACATTTACCATTCCTCGCTTGGGTCATATACAGTTCCTTCTGAAGCTGGTTCTTTTCCTGCTTCTAATATACTTTCTGTCATTCCCGGTATAGAATTTAGGTACAATGTTTCCTGAATAGTGTTCCAGTCATCCTCTGATATTAGAACACCGTTTTTCCCTCTATTGTTTATTATTGTAACAGGCTGTGAATTGGCATTTACATCCGCTACAAGCTTATATATATTACTTCTTGCCTGTGTAATATTTATTGAAATCATCTCATCATGCTCCTTACAAAATAGTATGTCTTTATATATATTATTATATCACACGTTTATACGTACGTCAACAATGATTTTTATTTTCTGATAATATTATGTGCTTTTAACTATATATTTTTAGAGTTATAAACTCTCAGCCGTTATTTGTTGGTGTTGCTATGCAATCGTCTTATTAATTATTTAATATTTGCTACATAAAAAGTTTTGTTAGTGTATAATTTTAATTGGCAAAAAAAAGGGAAGAAGTAAAATACCTCTTCC
>CAZATW010000021.1:0-37657 GCA_964488185.1 uncultured Coprococcus sp.
AAAAATAATTTTGAAATTTTTACATTTTTCTATTGACATTTATTAGCTGGACTTAAAATTATCATCCATTTAGCTCTGGTAAATCATCATGCAGTATACTGTCAATCCTTTCCAGTATATCAGTTGTGTTTATCATCTTCTGAAATGTCAAAAATATTTTCATATCAAAATGCCTTACCTCATCTATCACCATAACCAGAGCCGTATCAGCGTCAAATGCCTTTCTATATGGTCTGTCACTGATAAGAGCACTAAACACATCGCATACCCTTATGATTCTGGCTCCAAGAGGAATTTCCTCTCCGCTCATACAAAACGGATAACCCGAACCGTCATAATTCTCATGGTGGTATAATACCATATCCGCTATCCTGCTGTCATACCCCTGAGCCTTTAATATTTCCGCACCCAGCTTTGCATGAAGTCTGACATAACGCATTTCTTCGATTTTCAGGGTTGCTTCTTTTCTTCCGTATATGTATGGGCTTATCTGCAGCTTACCGACATCATGCAGCATCCCTGCGACAGCAACATCATGTATGTATTCATCCGGAAGCCCCAGCGCTCTTGCAAGAGAGGACGCCAGCAGACTTACACACATACCATGACGTACGGCATCATTCATATCATGCCTATAATATTCTGTTTCTTCGTTTATGTCAAAATCCGACAATTTCTCTGCATTCATATGTCAATTCACCTTTTGTTCTATAAAAAGCCGCATTTCTTTCTTGCTATCATTTCATCGATACGCATTATATAATCATCCACGCTCTTACAATTCTCTATTCTCTCTATTCTGGTACCATCCGTAACGCCCCGCTGCCCCTTTCTGAATACAAGCTTGCTGGAGCTGCCCGCGCCAAGTCCTATAATATCCAATCTTTCCTCCATTATCAAGATATTATATAAACATTCCAGACCCTCTTTTGAATAACCAACATTTTCCAGATTGCCAGCTATATTTTTCTGTCTATACAGATAATATGGATTCAGTCCCAGCGCTCTTGCATGGCTGTCCACCAGCGATAGCTGGCTCTCTATATCATCCCCCAGCTTATCCCTATAATCCTTCATCTGTATATTTAAGTTTGCTGCCCTCTTTATCGCAAGAGAATGAACCGTCAGGCTTTCCGGCTTCAAATCGCTTATCCGGCTCAAGGTTTTCTTGCAGCTTTCGGTATTCTCTCCCGGAAGTCCCACGATTAAATCCATATTGATATTGTCAAAGCCGACATCCCTTGCCATGGTCATAACCTCTACAGTCTGCCTTCCTGTATGGGCTCTTCCTATAAGCTTTAAAGTCTCATCATTCATGGTCTGTGGATTGATGCTTATTCGGCTTACCTTATGCTTCCTCATTACAAGCAGCTTATCCATTGTTATACTGTCGGGTCTCCCTGCTTCTATTGTAAATTCCCTGACGCTGTCCATATCAAAATACCGCTCTAGCATATCACACAACCTGTCCATATGATGCGCTTCAATGGAGGATGGTGTTCCGCCGCCTATATATATGGATATCAGCCTTTTGTGGCTGTATGCATCCGCAACAAAAAGCATTTCCTGCTCTAACGCATCAAGATATGCATCTACCCTGTCTCTATAGAGAGCAATCGGATATGAGGTAAATGAACAATAAAGACAGCGGCTTGGACAAAACGGAATCCCTATATACAGACAATACTCCTCTTCTTCCTTAACGGAATCAATGATCTTCTTCTCCCTGTGTGCCACCTCTACGGACAACTTCGCTTTTTCATTAGACGTACTGTATACCGTCTCATAATCAGCTACAATTTTCTCATCACCACAACCATTCATTATAGCTTCCATCGCTATCTTTGTCGGTCTTATACCTGTCAGTGTTCCCCACGGCAAAACCTTGCCTGTACGACGTGAAAGCAGCCTATATATGGCGAGTTTAAGCGGATTTCTCAAGACAGCTTTATTTGTATAATCTCCGTCTACACCGATACCCGTCGTTTCACAGGCAATCCCTGTAAGATATGGCGTAAAATTATCATCCACCTCTATTCCCTGAAGGTCGTATAATTCTATATTGATATTTTCATTTCCGATATCCGCCTTAAAGACAAGCTCTATCTCCGCTTTCAGCTCCGGCTTGCTTTTAAATATTTCAGGAATTATAATTCGGACTCCCGGATAAAAAGCCTGAAGCATAACACGAAAATCGTTGTTGTAGTCTTCTACATTCTGTACTAAACAAATCATATATTATCCTGAATTCAGTCCATTCTTAGAAGCTGAAAAACGGATTGAATTTCTTTTCTCTTCCTATTTTTGTATGATTATTATGTCCCGGATACACTATTGTCTCATCAGGAAGCGTCATAAGCTTCTCTTCAATCGTACCAATCAACACATCGGCATCTCCCGTAGGAAAATCCGATCTTCCCACACTGGAAGCAAATAATGTATCTCCTGAAAACAGCACTCCTGCCTCCTCAAAATAAAAGCACATGCCACCCCTTGTATGTCCGGGCACACTGATACATTTCATCTCTGAATCAAGTATCTTTATACACGCACCATCTGACAGGTAATGATCTGTTGAACTCTCTATCGGATTCCCGAACATCGCTGACAGATTTGCCATAGGACTTCCCAAAATCTCCTTTTCATCCTCAGATGCATAGGTTGCTGCCCCTGTCAGCTCCTTAAGCTTCTTCATGCCGCCCATATGGTCTATATGCCCATGCGTCAAAAAAATTCCTACACATTTGAAATTCTCATGGTTTAATGTATTAAAAATATAATCAGCCTCATCTCCCGGGTCTATCACAATCGCCTCACGGGTTCTGGTATTGCCTACTATATAGCTGTTCGTCTGCAGCTCTCCCACCGGATTTGTAATCACAATGATATCTCCCATATTCTTCTCCTTCCCTGATTTATCCGGCTAACTGTCAGCTAATCGGATAATCTCTACACACTATCCTGCCGTTCTCTCTATATCAATAATGCTTTCGACATTTCGTATCTTTGCAATAATGGTATTAAGCTGCTCAACTGATTTTATGGCAAATGATAAAGTAATCGTAGCCTTTCCCTGTTTGCTGGTACGGCTGTTAATACTACTCACATTGATATTTAACTCACTCAGTATCTTCGTTATATCAAAGAGAATACCGTTTCTGTCATCCGCATATATATTTATCTCAGTCATATACGTGTTAGACTCCACCGCATCCGTCTGCCATTCTGCATCTATAATACGGTTCCTGTCCGATTCGCTCATACAAAGTACATTGACACAATCTGTCCGATGAATGGATATTCCTCTTCCTCTCGTAATGAAACCGACAATTTCATCTCCCGGAACAGGTGAACAGCATTTGGAAAATCTGACTGCCACATCATCTGCACCCTTTACCACAATCCCCCCCTGACTGCGGGATGCGCCATGTGGCTTTTTCACCGAATATTCCTCAAGTATCTGCTTATCATCAGGAATAACAGTATTCGCCTTGTTATATTCCTCTATCAGTTTATTGACAACCTGACCTTCCTTAATGCCGCCATGACCTACCGCTGCCATCGTGGAATCCCAGTCAGCGAAATTGTACTTTTTTATTACCTTTTCCATATATTCCGGTTTTGAATACATGGAATAATCAAGACCTTTTGATTTACAATAGTTCAGTATCAGTTCTTTTCCACGATTAATATTCTCTTCTTTAAACTGGTGCTTAAACCACTGATTAATCTTCGTCTTAGCCTGCGTACTCTTAACAATATTCAGCCAGTCCCTGCTAGGACCTGTAGAGTTCTGAGACGTAATGATTTCAACCCGGTCACCGTTTGACAGCTTTGTATCGATAGGCACCTGTCTTCCGTTTATTCTTGCTCCTACCATCTTATTTCCGACAGCGGTGTGTATGGAATATGCAAAGTCAATAGGAGTCGAGCCACTCGGAAGATTCTTTACATCTCCGGCAGGAGTAAAACAATACACCTGCTCCGTAAATAAATCCAAGTCCGTCTTTATGAAGCTCATAAATTCTTTGTTATCGTCCGTATCTCTCTGCCATTCAAGAATCTGGCGAAGCCATGAAAGCTTCTCTTCTTCCTTCTGCATGACCGTACCGGAAATGTTTTCCTTGTACTTCCAATGAGCTGCGATACCATATTCAGCAGTCCTGTGCATTTCATATGTTCTTATTTGAATCTCAAAAGGCTGCCCCTCCGGTCCGATAAGCGTCGTATGAAGCGACTGGTACATATTCGACTTCGGCATTGCTATATAATCCTTAAAACGTCCCGGTATCGGCTTATACATCTCATGTATGATTCCGAGTGCAAAATAGCAATCCCGAACCGTATTTACCTTTATTCTGACTGCAAATATATCATATATCTGGTCGAGCGTTTTATTCTGGTTCTTCATTTTCTTATAGATACTGAAGAAATGTTTAACACGTCCATCTATCTCGGCTTCAATCTTAGCGTTATCAATGTGCTGTTTTACATCAGCAACAACGCGCTTTATATAGGCCTCTCTTTCATACAGCCTCTCGTCTATCTGCGCCTTAAGGTCCGCATATACATCCGGCATAAGATATTTCATGGACAAATCATCCAGCTCAATTTTAATCTTGCTGATACCGAGTCTGTGTGCTATCGGGGCATAGATATCCATTGTCTCTCTTGCTTTTTCTATCTGCTTTGCCGGAGACTGATATTTCAGTGTACGAAGATTGTGAAGTCTATCGGCAAGCTTTATCAGTATAACCCTGATATCCTTTGCCATTGAAAGAAACATCTTTCTAAGGTTTTCTGCCTGAACCTCTATCTTGTCCGTAGTCATTTTGAGCTGTGTCAGCTTTGTAACACCCTCTACCAGAAATGCCACCTCATCAGAGAATTCTGCCGCTATTTCCTCAGAGGTCATAACGGTATCCTCTACCACATCATGGAGAATACCTGCAACGATGGTTTCCTTGTCAAGCTCCAGTTCGGCAAGAATAATTGCAACATTAAGCGGATGCATGATATATGGCTCACCTGATTTTCTCAGCTGTCCCTCATGTGCCTTATCTGCCACCTTATATGCTTTTTCAATCATAGATATATCCGTAGAAGGATGATATGTCAAAATACGGGAAATCAGCTCCTTATACAAATCCTCAGGCGGAGTAAAGTCCGCAGGTGTGGACAAATCTATTTCCCGCTTCTCCCTGCCGCTCTTTTTTTCCATTTCCTCTTCTGTCTTAATATCCTTTATTTCTTCCATGCGCATCACCATTTCCTAAACACCATTATACACACGCTGCACATTCGAACTTCACAACCGATTCTACGTTATATTTCACCAATTTATCTCTTCCCTTAAGGTCAGAAAGCTCTATTAGGAATATCATCTTGACAACCTCGCCGCCCAAGCTTTCTATCAGCTTCGCTGCTGCCTCCATCGTTCCTCCCGTTGCTATCAAATCATCCACCAGAACGACTTTATCTCCCGGCTTAATGGAATCCTTATGTATCTCTATGGAAGCTCTTCCATATTCAAGGTCATATGACATCTCCACCGTCTCCCGAGGAAGCTTTCCCTTCTTTCTTACAAGCACGAATCCCTTTCCGTTTTTATATGCAATAGGCGTTCCAAATACAAACCCCCTCGACTCCGTTCCTGCTATTAAATCATAATCAACTCCGGTAAGCAGATTGTCCATAGAGTCGATAGCCAGCTTAAGTCCATCCGGATTTTCCACAACACTTGTTACATCTCTAAAGATAATTCCCGGTTCAGGGAAATCCGGAATACTTTTTATATACTCTTCTACCTTGCTCATTTTTGTTCCTCCTCTTTCGCAGCAGATTGACATTCCTATTCATTATTGGACCTGCTTCCATATCTATTTATTTTAGTCTTTATGTTTTCTGTACTCAATTATCCGTATTTGCAGCTCTTTTTTTCCTGCATATTCGTTGATATCAGGATAGTATGCCACATCAAGAACAACATTATTTGCCATTCCCCTAAGTATTTTATCACATTCAGTCTCTCCAAACCACTCTTTTATTCGTGAAATAAACACATCCGGCTCAAAATTTAAACCTGTTATCGTCTCACCATTATCCATAGCAAGTGTAAGGCGCATAACATTTCTGTTTTTTCCCATAATATTTACCCTGCGCACGGCTACTCCGCTTTGGGCAAATACCGGTTTCTCATTTCCCTTGCCAAAGGGTTCAATAAGCTGAAGCTGCTCTGTAAGATAAATACTATTGTAGCTAAGCGGCATAGGTACATCTATCATCAGCTTTGGCGTCAATGTCTTCTCGTCCATTTTCTCATTTTGATTTAATACACTTCTCAGCTCATCAAGCACCTCTCTTTTTATGGAAAATCCTGCTGCCATCTCATGTCCGCCGAACTTCGCAAACAAATTCCCTGCCTTATTCAGCTCATCATACATATTATAACCCTCTATAGACCTTCCCGAACCCTTCAGAATATCCCGATCCTCACTGTCCGTAAACAAAAGCACCGGTCTGTAATACCTCTCTTTAATTCTTCCTGCTATAATTCCAACAAGACTTTCGTGTATATCAGGTATGTAAAGAACGATTACCCTGTCAAAAAGAGAAGGCTTATTGAAAACGGCACCCTCAGGTAAATCATCCAAATTTTCTTTTTCTGCATCCGGCTGCATCAGACATTTTTCAAGTGTATTTTTCTCCAAAATATCCATCGCCTGCTTTGTACCGTCTATCGTCATATTCTTACGCTTATTATTGATATTAATAAGCTCCATGGCACGTGCTTCTGCCTTATAGCTGTCCTTCTCAAGAAGAAACTCCATACTTGCCTTTGCATCTCCCAGCCTGCCTGCCGCATTGATACATGGTCCTATGATAAAGCCCAAATCAAAAGCGGACAGCCTTTTATTCTGCCTGCCGCTGTTCCTTATTAAAGCTGAAAGGCCATGGTTGCTGCTGGATTTAATCCTATTAAGCGCCATTTTTACAAATATTCTGTTCTCATCTACAAGATTCATTACATCACAGACCGTTGCAATGCCCAAAAATTCTATAAATTCCTGACATTCCTGCTCCGGTATACCGCTGATTCTATATAACAACTGAATGAATTTATAAGCTACTCCTGCTCCGCACAGTTCCTTACATGGATATGTACAGTCCTGTTGTTTATGGTCGATAACGGCATCCGCCACAGGCAAGCGATACCGTCTGCTGCCATCCACATTTACATCATACGGGATATCGTGATGGTCTGTGACAATAACCGTCATACCAAGCTCCTTTGCCCTCGCTATGGCATCCAATGCCGCGATTCCGTTATCACAGGTGATTATGGTATCTACGCCATCTTCATATGCCGCATCCACCATGCGGATATTAATCCCATATCCATCCTTTATACGGTGAGGTATATCGTAATCTATAACAGACTTTCTAACATCTTCTTTATCCTCGCAAGTCATCAGATTGCCATTCCGGTCACCCGTTTTATCATCCGGCTGAAACGCTGCATTATGATTCGTATTTCTATTCTTGTGCTTTAAAATAAAGTCTGCTGCTTTATGAAGTCCCATATAGAGAATATAGCCTGACATAACCCCATCTACATCATAATCGGATATAATGCGTACATGACTACCCGATGCCAGCTTCTTCTCCATGATCCGGCAGCCTTTTTCCATATCCTTCATCAGAGAGGGGTCATGGGCATAACGGATATCTCCGTTTAGATACATTTCTATATCCTTATCCTCCGTTATATCCCTGTTCCTGATGATTCTTGCTATAACCGGGTCGATTCCATATTTCTCACCTATTTTAAAGAAATCTGCCCTCTTGGCATAAACCGACCATACAGGCTCTTTGATATATTTTTTTAAAATCTTCTGCTGATTGTTTTCATTTTCATTATCACACTGTATCATCATATTGTTTTGTTACCTTTTCATATCTATACATTCCGGATATCATATAATATCCAATCATAATACTCCACATCCATACTGTTTCCACAAGCAATACACGCACCATTAAGGATATCAATACTAGCGCCACAACAACTGCATTTAAGCGCTTCTATCTTTATACTGCTTGTTATACCCTGTCTACGTCTCAGAGTGACCAATGTCTTCTCTGTACCCTTTAAGGTCTTTGACGTGCGTATGTTGTTCCCAAACTCTTTCATAAAATGCTCAAAATTACCCTGTGCCATTTCTCCCCTAAGCTCCTTATCCCTTGTAATTTGTTTCCGATAAAATACATAATCCGAATTCTATTATACTTCAAAAGCCTTTCATTATAAACACTAATGTTTATTTAGCCGGTTTCAGAATATTGATTTTATCCTATTTTGGATAATCCCCAAAACATACAATCGGTATAATAACCGGCATATATCTTAACGACAATATACCCCCTTCCAGGTGACAAGTTTTATTTTTTTACTTATCCGCCCGGAAGAGGGTATATCATAAATATCAGTTTTATCATTCATTTATTGAAAAGCATTATTCATCTCTCAACGTATCAATGATATTAATCTGGGTTGCAGAATACGCAGGAAGCAGACTAAATCCCAACACGGTAGATACCGTATAGATTACAAATAATAGTATGGTTTCACCATAAAATCTCACCGTGTAATCCGACATCACTATCTGTCTTTGATAAAAAGCATATCCAAGCAATATCAAGCCTGCTAAAGCAGCAGCAATGATAATTGCTATCAAAGAATTAATCAAATTTTCAAATACAAAGCCCAGCATAATACTGTTATCACTGGCCCCAAGTGCCTTCTTTATACCGATTTCCTTTCGTCTGTCAGATACGGAATTTATCATTGTACCAAATACACTGATTCCCGAAATAACAGCAACAATTAACAGTAATATAGCTTTCGTCTGCATATTGCCCTGCCATTCCTCCTGATTAGCTGCTTCTATATCCGTCGGCTCAATATATACGAACTTATCCCCATATATATCCGATTCTTCAAACTTCAATATTCTTGTTATATATTCTTGATACTTTGATTCTCCGTCAAAAAATGCATATAACTCATAGCTGCTTATATTGATATCGGAAAAAGCTGTTTCCGGCATAATCACGGTACTGACTAACGGCGTAACAATTGTAGTAGTATTATCCTCAAGATACATTGAATCCATTTCCTTGATGGTATCTTTATTCAGTCGTGTTTCCGTTAAAAACTGCTTATAAACACCCACTACAGTATATACATCCTGTGCTCCATTATATCCCATCGTTATCCTTTTTCCAACAGCGTCCTCTACAGAGCCAGCCAACAATCGGGCATACTCTTCAGAAATAATAACCTGATTACTTGATGTAAATTCCTCCAAACCACAGATTAGCTCTATCTTCTCAAAGCTGTATTCATTTGAATGATCTGTTTCACCATGAGTCTCCAAGCCACTATGAATATATATATTTTGAGGTATATTTTCTGTCAGAACTATATTATAATCAACATTTATTTCATATTTATTATCAATATATAATTCCCCTACAGCCATGGCATGCGCACAATGATAAAGACTGCCTCTATCAAATTGCTGCCTCATTAATTGATACAATTCCTCATTCTCACAACAGATATATATATAATTATCCTGCACCCTTTTACTGCCTTTTGCATATGTGGCATATTCAAAGTCTACAAATAGTGCGACAATTAAAAATAAAAAAATACTTACAGAGACACTTATTGTTAAATACAAATTCCGTTTAAAATTTGCACTATATAACTTTATCGAAAGCTTAAATAACCGGAAATACGATTTAATCTTCAAGGATTTTTCCCTCACTTATGTACAATTTTCGTTTTGAATCATTTGCAAAATCTGCATCATGTGTTACAACAATAATTGTTTTTCCCTCTTGATTCATCTGCTCTAAAAACGAACGAATCAGCTTTGCATTATCCATATCCAAATTTCCCGTCGGCTCGTCCGCCAGTATGATTTCAGGATTCATAATGATACTTCTTATTAAAGCTATTCTCTGCTTTTCCCCTCCGGAAAGTGTGTTAACAATTTGATTTTCCTGATTATGCAAATGAAATCGGTCAAATAATTCTCTGCATTGTTCCTCTATTTCTTTATTTTCAACAGATGAATACACATATGGAAGCATTACATTATCATAGGCACTTAAGGTAGGAATCAGATTAAATTGCTGAAATATAAATCCCAGCTTTTCATTTCTATATCTATCCATTTCCCTGCTTTTTAGCAATCTGCCCTTATAATAATATTCACCGTCATATTCATTATCCAAGGCACCGATAATATTCATCAATGTACTTTTTCCTGCACCTGAAGCGCCGATAACGGATATATAATCACCGCTTTCTATATTGAGACAGATATCATTTAAAACTGTTTTTTCATGAAAACGCTTTCTAATATTTTTTAATTCTATTATGGATGCCATCTACTCATCCTCTTCCATTGCTGTATCGTTTTCCGTTGCTGTATTTCGCAATACGTCTACAGAATTTACAACCAGTTCCATGCCCTCTTTCAGGCTGTCCTTACCGGGAATAATCTCTACATTCTCTTCGCCTATTATCCCCAGACTTACATTCGATTTCGTTACACCATTTGTATAATCTAATATCTCTATATAATATCCGCCATTTTCATCAATGAATAAGCATTGTCTTGGAGCCACCAATGCATTTTCCTTTACCTTGCCCGTATGCAAAACTACATCTGCCTTTCCGTCAAGAACAAAGTCATTGCCTGATATGGCATAATAAACATCAAATGTATTCGTTGATACATCCGCAGAGGGAGCATTGCTTATATATTTTAATTCAAGCTCCTCATCATTATACGCAAGGGTCACATAGGAATCCTTTATCGTTCCGTAATTTGAAGCATGAACGCCAACTCTTAAGCAGGTCACCTGTGGATTTCTGAGACGAAGCATGGTTCTTCTCATTCCCTGCATGATACTGCCAACAACACCCTCATATTTACTTTTGTATTCCTCGCCATCAATAAAAAATATTGTATCATCAACATTTACATACTCGCCTTCCTCAATCATGCATATAACATCACTGCTTTCACTGTATGTAATTGCCACATCAGATACCTTGTCCGTATCAAAATATCCCGTGCAATTTTGAATTTCCTCAATATCCGATATCATAAGCTCCTTTGTTTCAAGGTCTCCATAATCAATATCAGCATAATATTCCGTATATTCATTTTCAGGCTGATTCAGAATTGCAACAATAATAATCGAAGCAATTGGAACTGTCAGTATAACCGACAGCAAAACATAAATAATTACTTTTTTCATATTACATTATTACAAATATTCTATTTGTACTCCCCATTATTCAATTTCTTCATCAACGACATCAAGGAACAGATATTCTCCTTGAACAAATGACGGCTGATATACAAAGCTCCATACCTGTCTGCCATCCGCCAGATCTGTCTTTACAATCAGGCTTGCCATGGTTGTATCACTGTTATCAACTAAGCCGTTTTCAAATGCATATGTATACTCAAGCGCAACGGTGCTGTCTTTTTTATAATCCGTTTCCTTCTGCTTCGTGTAAATAGAGCCATATAACACATCTTCTTCCTCATACCTTGTATGATTTTCTTCGGTTATAACCTCACAGCATGAATTGGCGGATTCCACTGATATCGTTTTTATATCCTCCGTAGCAGTTCCATCAATAGAAATATAATTATATTTTGCTATATGACTATCCGCATATATACGGTCAAAGGATGCCAAGTCTATTATTTCATCCGATATCTCAACATCATCCGGTATTTCAATCGTTTCTATACTAAGATTATCCATCCTAAAATCAAAACCCAGCTCAGGTATATGCAGGCTTTCCACCCTCACATTTTTATCAAAGCAGGCGTCAACAACAAGATGCACCGAAACTACCTTTGCATTATCAACATATTGTTCTACTATGTCTGTAATTTTCTCCAGTAACGCACTGTCCACTAGCTCAGTTCCACCCATATATCCCTGGTAATATGCATTTGCCAATCTGCTGTAGTAGTATTCATCTGCCAGCTCGCTCATATCAGTTTGGGTTATATACACAATTGCGCCATTTAACAGATCCACGTTTTCCCCCGTAAGCTCCGCATTCTCTCCGACAGTATATTCAAGCTGTATGTCATCCAGAGCCGGATACATATCCTTGTTTACATAGGTCTGATAGAACATCGTCTGCCAAAACACCTCTATGTCCCTATTCTCATCGCTTTTCGGTACGGTGATCGTGCAGTTTACCTTGGAATTTATGACAATTTCCCTATCTGTCTTCGTATCCGATTCCCTACAGCCTGCAAGCAGCATACACATACCTATACATATAAACGTAACTATTTTTTTCATTCTTTTTTCCTTTTTTTATTTAGACTTATACCATGCATAATAAAATGCACTTTGATTATTTGGTGTATATAGCTGAGTTCCTTCAACAATAGATTTGCTGGAAGAATTATATACATATTTTCCGTTCTTCTTCTTATAAACGTCTTTTATTGTTTCTACCTTTAAATCAATATACTTTGCACATACGCCATAATAATAATATCCTGTGGCTTTGTTTTTTTGCAGTGCACTGCTTACTGTTTTTCCCGAAGTTTTTGAATACGAGAAGCCCATCTCTGCACCAAATCCCTTTATGCTTGCCGAGACAGAGGTTGTAACCGTATATGTTTTTGTAATACTTATTGAAGACGTTAAATCCGCATTTCCCTTTGTATGCTTATGATTATCCGTTACCGCATATGTAGCTGTATTGTGAATATTTCCCGTATACTTTTTTGTTGTTGTAATTGTTTTCTTTGTTTTTAACAAATTATAACTTGTCGTTTTTTCCGTCTTCTTTAATGTCCAATTCTTTGTATTGGTTGATGTTACCGTAAGTGTGGTAGCTGCATGCGTTGTTACTGGTATTTCAAATATGATTATGATACATAGTGCTAACGCTAAGATATTCTTTAGAACTTTTTGAATCTTTTGATTTTTTGTCATTAAATTTTTCTTCCTTTCTATTTTTCCTGAGATTTTACAGAAACATTTAGATTTTTTCATTTTGAATTTCATAATGCTACATACATTATTCAATAAACTGCAATCATATTTATCCCTCCCTGTTACTTAATTACTTCATTAAAAGGCACAGATGCATCCCCTTTATTTGTTTAATAGCTCTGCGTTAGAAGGTTGTTAAATACTATCGTATAACCTCCTGCAATATTTTTTGATAAAGTCTGGGATTTCCTCTTTCAACTATAGAAATGCCGAATCATTCCATTTTATCAGTAAAAAATATTTCAACGACCTGGATGTAGATTGGTACTATTAAAGAATTCATCCAAAATCATATTTTCTCATAAAGTATCTTATAGAATATCACATGCTTTGAAAGAATATGTCCACGATAACAGATAGAATCTCCACCAAGGATGAATTGGACTTATTTTTTGATTTTCATGCAATATTGATATCTAATGACATTATACCATAACAAATATAAATGTAAAGCATTTAAAGTTATTTTACAGATATTTTTTATCAAAAAGACAACCAAATAAGCAGGCACCTGTTTATTACTAAAACAGATTGCCTGCTTGTCTATCCTTTATAACATCTGGTCTGCCTTCTTGCCAACCTTTGTCTTCATAAAGTGCCACAACGGACCTGTGATACAAACGGAAGAATACGCACCAACAAGAATACCTGCCATAAGCGTGATAGCAAATTCCTTAATGGATGCAACACCCATTATATAAAGTACAAATATGGTTACAAAAGTTGTCAGCGAAGTGTAAATTGTTCTTGTGAATGTCTGGTTAATACTTGTATTAACAACCTCAGCATAGCTGGTTTTCTTCATATTCATAATACCCAGATTTTCACGAATTCTATCGAATATAATAATTGTTGCATTAATCGAGTAACCAACTATCGTAAGCATACATGCTATACATGTATTACCTACGGAAAGTCTGAACAGTATATATACAACAAATACAATGGCTACGTCGTGTAAGAGTGCAAGAACCGCACTGGCACCAAACTTAACATCATGAAATCTGATAGCAATATATATCAGCATCAAAACTGCCGAAAGTGCAACTGCAAAAAGAGCATTCTTTGTCATTTCATTACTTACAGAACCACTGATACTGTTTGCCTCTTTCACATCTGCATTAAATTGCTCTACCAAAGCATCCTTTACGGCTGTCATCTGTGAATCCTCACCATTATCTGTAAGCTCCGGCATCTTAAACACAATCTCATTTGTTCCGGCAACTGTCTGAACCGATATACCTGCTTCACCGATACCTGCTGCATCAGCAATAACAGGTACGATTTCTCTCTCTGCCTCTGCCAGCTCATATGTCTTGTCAAACTCTACTGTAAGGCTTGTACCACCTGCAAATTCAATGCTTAAGTTCAAAGCACTGCCCTTTGAGTTCTTATAAATTGGCATAAACAGAAAACCAATTACAATTACAAGAATTGACCCTGTTATGCAGAATTTACTTGCACCAACAAAGTTTGTCTTCTTAGGTGTTTTGGCAACACCGAAGTACTTGACATCCTTAAGACCAAGTGTAACACATGCATTCAGCAGGAGCTGTGTTACTACAAGTGCTGTAAGAACAGAAAGCACAATACCGATTGCAAGTGTGATAGCAAATCCTTTAATCGTACCTGTACCAAATATTCCAAGTACGAGTGCCGCTATCAGCGTTGTAATATTACCATCCAAAATAGCCGAAAGCGCATTGTGGAAACCTTTACTTACCGCCTGCTTTACACCGGAGCCGGTTGCCAGTTCTTCCTTAATACGCGTAAATATAATGACATTTGCATCAACTGCCATACCAATCGAAAGGATAACACCGGCTATACCCGGAAGTGTCAATGTCACATTAAACAGATTCATAACAAGCAAATCCATAAATACATACAGGGCAAGTGCAAAGGATGCAACGAAGCCCGGAATCCTGTATATGATAATCATGATAATAAATACAAGGATAATACCGATAATACCTGCCTTAATAGATGTACTGATAGCATCTGAACCAAGCGTAGCGCCTACGATATTTGAACGTACCTGCTTCAGTGTCAATGGAAGCGCACCGATACGAATTGTTGTAGCAAGCTTTTCAGCTTCTTCGTAGCTGGAAATCTTGTTAATCTCTGCATTTCCACCTGATATTGCAGACTGTACCGTTGGTGCACTTACAATCTGATTGTCATAAATAATATAAACAATATTACCTACATTTGCAGCCGTAACCTCTTCAAATTTTTTAGCACCCTCATCTGTAAATGTAAGCTGTACTACATTGTCATTCCCTTCATTCGGATTGATAGCTGCTTCTGCACCCTTGATATCATCACCTGTAAGAGCTGCCTCATATTCCTCTCCTGATGCCCATTTTGTATAGTTCTCCGGGTCAAGGAACTCCAGCTTACCTTCTATATTTAAATCTTCAAGGATTTCTTCAGCATTTGTTACACCGGGAATCTCCGCTGTAATCTTGCCTTCACCCTCTTCATATACGGAACCTTCATTTGTATAATTACCGATTCTTTGTTCAATCTTATATTTGGTGTCCTCTACATCGGCACTTGAATAATCCTCATCTTGAATTTCATACGTTACACTCAGTCCACCCTTAAGGTCAAGACCCAGCTTGATGTACTCTATCTTACCTCTGTCACCTATACCAAAGATTGCCGTATAAACAGCAAGTCCCAGCACAAGAAAGAACACGATTAAAATGAGTACAGAATTTCTTTTTGCTTTCTTCATCGTAACTCTCCTTCTTTCTGTTTTTCCTCTTCCTCCATGTCAGCCATTGCCGCTTTCAACATAATTGCACATTCAATACGTTTCTTTTGGAGCTCGCATCCTATGTCGTAAGCATCCAGAATATTTCCATTGAACTTGAAGGAATTTGCAGCGCATCCCCCGCTACAGTAAAATCTTGCAAAGCATTCCTTGCATTTATCCTTTGCATAAACATTACACAGCTTAAACTCATCTACAATCTCCGGCTTTGTAATGCCATCATTTACATTTCCCATACAAAAACCATTCTCACCAACAAACTGATGGCATGGATACAAATCTCCCCAAGGAGTCACAGCCAGATACTCCGTACCTGAACCGCAGCCTGACAATCGCTTTGCCACACACGGCCCTCCTGTCAGGTCTATCATAAAATGGAAGAAATTGAAGCCTCTTCCCTCTTTCTTTCTTTTCAACATTTCCTTAGCCAAGATATCATATTGCTCAAGAAGCATCGGTATATCCTCTTCCCGAATAGCATATGGCTCCTCCGGAAGTGATACTACCGGCTCAACCGATATCTGGTCAAAGCCCATATCTGCCATATGAAGCACATCCTTGGCAAAATCAAGATTATGATGTGTATATGTTCCCCTCACATAGTAGCTCTTGCCCGCTCGTTTCTTTGCAAATTCCCGAAACTTCGGAAGCAGTATGTCATAGCTTCCTTTACCGTTTCTGGTCGGTCTCATATAATCATGTATCTCTTTTCTGCCATCTATGCTAAGTACCACATTACTCATCTCTTGATTTGCAAATTCCATAATTTCGTCATTTAAGAGAAGACCATTTGTAGTAAGTGTAAATCTGAAATTTTTGTCGTACTTTTTCTCAAGGCTTCTTCCATATTCAACGGTCTGCTTTACCACATCCCAATTCATAAGAGGCTCTCCGCCGAAGAAATCAACTTCCAGATTTCTCCTGCTTCCTGAGTTTTCAACAAGAAAATCCAATGATTTCTTAGCAATCTCCAGCGGCATTAATGCTCTGTCGCCCTTATATTCGCCTTCTCCGGCAAAACAATATCGGCACGCCAGATTACAGTCATGGGCTATATGAATACATAATGCTTTTACAACCGTCTTTCTCTTTTTGAAATCAATAATGTAATCCTTGAATATATCCTCTGTATAAAGTGTTCCGTCCTCTACAAGCTGAGCGATCTCATCGCAGGCCTCATATACCTCTTCCCTGTTATACTGAGGAAGAGCATCCGCTATCTGGTCCTTTGTTTTATTCTCATATATCTCTATGATGTCATACACCATATCATCTACAACATGAACCGAGCCACTGCATACATCAAGTACGATATTATATCCATTGCTTTTGTACTGATGAATCATATTTCTCCCTATAATACACGCACTAAAGAGGACTGTCTTTTGACGGTCCCCTTTAGCTGTTCAAATCCATAACTTTTCTATTACTTGTTATCAACATTCTCACAGCTCTGATTTCCCACTGTGCATGATGTCTTACAAGCTGACTGACATGATGTCTGACATTCACCACATCCGCCCTTAACCATTGTATTTTTCATTGTCTTATTTGTAAGTGTCTTAATTCTCTTCATGGGTACACCTCTCCTTTTTATGTCATATAGCAGGAATTCACCATGTAAACCAAGCTCATTCCATTCGCTAAGTGCTCACATTATAACATAAACTATCATAAAGTAAAAGGGTTTTTTTAGCTGAGCATACCGCCCAGCATTCCTCCGCCTATGCACAATGCCATTTGATAGATTGCTGATGTGGCAGAGAAATCAATCGTTCCATTTACAGCAAATGATACAATCATAATAATCACTGCATAAGCGATACCCAGAAACAATCCCCAGATAAATTTTTTCTCCTGAACCATCCTGCCTACTGCAAATCCCCCTGCAAATGACGCCACCACATAAACTGCTGTAATCAGAATGTTAATGGTGCTTTCCGCTATACCAAACTTGTACAATGACAATGCTATAATCAGTAGCATTATCCCTGTTACTATGTAAGAAATAACAAGAGATTTAAGCAGACTGATTAGTTTCATACTAACCGCCATATATATTCTCCCTTCACCCATATTGGTATTACCTGTAAATATCCGTACTCTGCCATGAAAATACAAATAATATATCCCCATAACAGATTACTGATGTATTGATGGTAACCCCGTAATAATATATATGACAGTTCCTTCAATGCTAGAACAATTCACAAATTTTCCTTATATTATCATATGTCTGGTTCGCACGTTCCTTTGTTATGGCATTTGGTTTTATGAGGTCGATTACCATGACCGTATATAGCCCTGCGTCGCTGGCTGAAATAACACCATTTATTGAGTCTTCAACCCCGACTGCATGATGTGGCTCAATATTAAGCTTTCTACAAGCTGTCAAATATATATCAGGATATGGTTTTCCCCTTTCGATGTCATCTCCAAATACAACTTCATCAAAAAATTGAAGCAGCCCCGTTTTAACCAGTTTATTTTCCGCCCGCGCCTTATCAGTAGATGTGGCAAGGGCAACTTTCACTCCCTTTTCCTTCAGACACTCAAGAGTCTCAACAACGCCATCCTTTAAATCTATTCCATTATCTTCCAAATATTGTTCAAACATATCCATGGTTTTCTGTCTGAACGGCAAATACGCAAAGTCCTCGCCCATTACATTCTTGAACACTCTGGCATTTGTAGATTTGGTTCCACCTGCGATTCGGTCACATATCGCATTCATTTTTTCTTCCGGTATCCCGATAGACATTCCGTTTTTCTTCCAGCACAATCTATATACCTTCTCCGTATCAAGCAACACGCCATCCATGTCAAATACTACTGCCTTATAGCCTAAATCCTTCATAATATTCACTCCTGTCTATGATACTATTTATTATAAACTATACTCCGGACAAACAAATTAAAAGACGAATTTTTACATAAAGAAATCCAGCATACATAGTATATACTGGATTCCCTGAAAAGTCTCATTTATTTTTTATTTCTTGTTCTTTTTTCTGCTTCTTACTATTATAAATATAAGAAGTGCAAGCAGAATGAGAATAACAATTACTATTATAATCAAAAGTATTGGTGACAGCTTCTCTTTTAATGAGAATGAGAAAATCTCATTTGTTTCACTATCATACGTTGATGCAATATTTCCTGCAAGGTCTTTCGCATCCACACGAATTTCATAATCCTTATATTCCTCAACATTCATCTGATATGTCATCGTGTCTTCATACTCAGAAGGAGCAATAACATTACCATTTATAGCAATCTGTGTTATAACATCCTCGGAATCCTCAAGACTTATGCTTAATGTAAATGGTTCATTTACTGTATCGCCATCCTCTACACCTTGTATAATAATACGTGGTGCTGTACCATCATAGGTAAACTCAAATTCATCCGTTGATACATGACCGACCTCATCCGTTACGGTTATAATCATCTTATGATGTCCATCCGTAATGTCTGAGAAATCAACAAAATCGATACCATCCATCTTAACATCAACTGTAAATACCGAAGTATCATTCACTGTCCACAATGCTTCATAACCCTTATCCGTAATATCAGCAAAATCACTTGCATTGAGAAGAATACCTCCGTCTTCGCCAGCCGTTTCCTTCGCAAGTAAAGAATTAAGCTTAGAACTTGCTACAATCGATGGAGCCGTATTATCTACGGTAAATACGATTCCATACTCTTCCGCTTCATTTCCCAGCTCATCCTTTGCTTGGATATTAATGTTATATACACCATCCTCATCAAACCGCTGGTTACCTGTACTTGTCTCCGTTCTGTTTGAATAATTTGTAAAGTACTGTGATGATGCATCCTTACCATCCTTAAGGACTGTAAATTTAACATCGTTTGTGCTGAAGAATACCTCCTCAACACTGACACTTACATCAACATAGTTAGGTGTCTCCGCATCATCGCTTCCCACGGATGCATAACTCTCAATACTATTGTTATTCTTATCAACGGCCCTGACTGTCAGAACTGGTGCGGTTGAATCCACCTTAAAGGTCTTGGTAACCTGCGCCGCTGCGTTTCCGCTTGCATCCGTCGCATCCATTGTAATGGTATATTCTCCATCATCATTAAATGTATATGAAGCTGTATGCGGATTTCCTGCTGAAAAATCACTGGCAGAAAGAGTTGTTACACTCGACTCTCCTGAACCATCCGTTTTCTTCGTAATCGTTACATTAATTGTAGCGCTGTTTGATGTCTGATTTTCATATGCAAATGAAAATGCTTCCTCAACACTCATTGTTGCAGTAACACCATTATTCTGTGTATCATTCACCCCTGTAATTGAAAGCACAGGTGCCGTCTTATCAATTCTGAATGATGTCTCTTTCTTGTCAGCGGTATTTCCCGCCTTATCTTTCGCTATTACTGTTACTACATAGTCGCCTTCTTCCGAAAATGTAATATTCGGACTAATTTCTGTACCTGACCATGTCCCCTTCTTTATATTTCCTTCATAAACGACCTCGCCTGAGGCATTCTTTCTGACTACATGAACGGAATATGTATTTCCTTTATACTTATCGGATATATCTACACCCAGTGTCACGTTTCCATTATTGGTCTTATTCACGTTCTGTATTGTTATTACAGGCTTTTCTTTATCAATAACATATCTGACTCTTTTTGTTGTTGTATTACCAAACGCATCCGTTACAACGATATTCAGATTATATATTCCCTGTTTACTATTCTTGACCGTATAGGAGTAAGTTGTAGCCTTAAAGTTATTATTGATATCCGATACATTGCCATTTTTGTCCGTTATTGATATCTTATGAGTTAACTCAAACTGCTCCTCAACTTCTACGTTAAACTTAACAGCCTTATTATAATATCCACTGTTTGTATCTGCCGGCACCGGAGTTATCGTTACTTCAGGTGATGTACTGTCTACATAGAATGTAGATGTTTTTTCCTTATTTTCATTTCCTGAATTATCCTTAAGCGTATAAGTAAACCAATATTTAGCAGCCTTTCCGCCCACTTCGTCGCAGGAGGTGCTTGCATATACTGTATATTCATCCTCTTGGCTAACTTTAATGGTCTTTTGATTTGTTACTCCGTCATAAGTTGTGTAGTGTTTTATAATACTTACATTTTCGGCTTTAATGCCATACTCATCTGAAACCGTAAACTCTACGGAAGTACCCTGAGATAATCGGTTACTTGGAATACCATCTACAACAATCTCAGGCATTGTCTTGTCAATAACAAAATTGCATTTATCCGCTAGTGATACATTTCCACATGCATCATATGCGTATACTTTAACCTCATAAACACCTTCCTTGGAATACTTGAAGGTTGTACTTGCTGTTTCTGAAGGTGAGGCAACTGTCTTTATTTGATCACTTAACCTTTCTCCATTACATGTAGCAATTGCTTTAAATGAAGTAACAACAAAGCTATCCTTTCCTGTTACATTCAGTGTAACATTTTCATTATTCCAATATGACTTTAAGTTATCATTATTGTCTACATCGGCAATTTCAACCTGTGGTTTGCCTGTATCAATCACGAATGCACTTGACACACTGACATTTCCTTTATTGCCTGCCTGGTCACTTAAATAAAATATAATATTATATTTTTTGTTCTTTTCAACACCTGATATCGTAACATCCTTATTAATGCTGCCTTCCGATTCAAGCTTTCCGGAACTGATTAGATTACCGGCAGTATCACGGATTTCATATTTTGCCGTATTATAATTATCCTCTGCCTGTACATTAATAACAGGATTATCCTTATAATAATATGTATTGTTGACTAACGCCTCATGACCTTTAAAAGTTATCTTAGTAATATTGGGTGCTTCAATATCATAAGCAAATTGTAATGTTTTCTTATTTTTCTGCTCAAACGTAGTATCTGTATGTTTTTTTGATTGAACCACAAAAGTATATAAGCCCTGATTAGCATTGCTCTTATCAATAGTATAAGTTACGGTTATTGTTTTCATATACGAATTAGCACTATCAGCTTCTTCTGTAATATCTGTTATTGATATGGCCTTATCATCCTTTTTAGCTTCAATATTCAAATCCGTGTCTTTATCAAGATTAAAGCCTGTAACAGTATACTGTACTACTATCTTATCTCCGCCTGTATATACAATTTCACTGCCACTATTAATCGTAGTATCTACACCATTTTTTGTAACGACAGCCTTAAGAGAAGCTGAAATCTCGGAATTATCAACTACAAATTTTGCAGTTTTTGTAATAGCATTTCCTGCTTTATCTGTAGCCGTTACTTTAAATGTATAATAACCGGATTCGGTAACTGTGTAACTGCCATTTGTCAATGTAACTGTTTCCTCTGTTCCATCGTTTTCCTCTTTTATAGTGGCTACAACATCTCTCAAACCACTCTCATCGTCAGATGCCGTAACCGTTATTGTCTCTCCATCTGTATCAGTCACAATGTATTCTGTATTATCAATAATCTCTTTATTCTCAGATTGGCTTTTCAGTATAAGACTAGGATTTGTATTATCTATATATGCATCCACTACTACAGGTACATTTGTCTTACCTGCATAATTTACAGCTTCAAAAGAAATATTATTAGGTGCATCTGTTTTACAATCAGAAATCGTTATCCCGCCGTTACCAAACACAAGACCTTCCTTTGTAAATTGATAATCTCCGATATCACCAGTGTCATTGATTTTTTCAGTTACACTTCCATTTTTACCTGTATATGTATAGCTCACACTCTCTATATAGGAGTCATTCTCTGTAACAGTTAAATCAATTGATATGGATTTCGTCCATTTATTATCAACCGACAATTCCTGATATGCATCATAAGTATATTCCGTTCCATCTGCAAGCGTTATTTTATTTATTGTCAACGCCGGACAAGACTCATCTATAAATACGATATATCCGTTTTCATTAAATGCATATGATGTATTACCAAATTCATCCTCTACCTGCATTACCAGCTGATTTTCATTACTACCCTCAGCTGTCTTAAAACTCTCAGGAAGTGTTATTGTTGCCTCGCCATCCTTAAATTCCACAGTTCCTGTTATCTCTTGACCGTCCTTCAGTGTATAACGATATATAAGCGAACATTCCACAGGATAATCATCTGCTTCCTCATGTGCTGTAACTGTTATCTGAAATAAATCTGCTCCTGCTAAAATGTGTGTGTCAAGAGTAACATTTGTTTGTCTTGCTGTTGTTGTAATATTATCAATCTGGATTCCTGAAGCCACTTTTACTGTAACTGGTTTTTCTTTACTTGAGTTTTCCGCCTTATCATATGCAACAAACGTATATTCTCCTGATTTGGTAAACTTAGCAATATAGCTGCCGTTTTCTTTTTCTACTTCCTTTTCGTTATTACTATTGCCATCCTTATATACTACTCTGTCAATACCTGATGCGCTTTCATCAGTTCCATCAGTAGCTTTGATTTCAAAGCTTGCGGTTCCTCCATTTTTTACAAGGTAAAAATCTTCTGTTGTTTTGTAAATTACAGTCTTATCCGATGCATCGTTTAAAAGTACAATATCTCCTAAGCTTGGCACATCAATATCGCATACTACTCTAATAACCCCATAGAATACATATTCATTATTTTTCAACGTGTAAACCGCCACGTTATAGCTGCCGCGCTTCTCTATATCAAGAGCTGTGAAATCAGCCGCCTTAACAAGACCTGATGCTGCATCGCTCGGCGTAGCAATTTTTTCTGATATCTTATCCCCTGTAAAGCTCTTTAGAAAAAACTCATTCCCCTCAAAGGATATACTGTCTCCGTTCTCTGCCGCATATATTGCTATCTCCACATCTGCAATATCTATATTTCCGTCCGCACCCGGCTGCGCACTGCTGCCCTCAGACAATAACTCTTGAATGGAGATAGTCTTACTTGCATTTCCTGTTGCACGTGCACCAAAATGATTATCAAGCACGACAAGTGACAGTATCATGACTACTGCCATAACAAATGAAATTAACCGATTTACACTCATTCTCTTTTTCACACTGATCTCCCCCTTCTTAAATACTTTCTTCTGTATGTACCACAATGACATCCATTATTTTCTTTACTGATGATGATTTTCTATGTATTTCTTTAGATTTACCATACTCACGGTCTGAAACATCTGATGTCATATCTTCCGAAGTCAGTACATCTGTGGAACCATCATCATCTGATGTTAGGATATCCGTTGCTTCTCCGTCATCTTCTGATGTTAGGATATCCGTTGTTTCTCCGTCATCTTCTGATGTTAGGATATCTGTTGCTTCTCCGTCATCTTCTGACATCAGGATATCCGTTGCCTCTTCGTCATCTTCTGCCGTTAGGACATCTGTTGCTTCATCATCATAGCTATCGCTCAGGATATCTGTTGCTTCATCATCATAACTTTCACTGAGAATATCCGTAGCATCTTCTTCATAGCCATTAGAAAGTACATCCGTAGCATCTTCATGTATTGCTTTAAGATAATCCTCCGCTGCCTTTTCTTTTTCTAACGCATTTATTGCCTGTTCATATTTCGCTCTGCCTGCTTCAGAAACTTTTCGGGTTGAAGATTTAATATCTCGGGCAGAAATCCTGCCCGTATCAGAAGATGACTTAATTGCGTCCTTTTTAGAAACACCTGCTCCCTGCACACTTTCATATCCTTTTTCCCTGATTTCCTGAATCTGCTTCTTTGCAGTAGAACCGGTCAAGTCTCCAATCACCTTTGGTATTTTCAATTTAATAAATAGTATTACTGCTGCAATGGCGAAGATTACTGCGAGAGCAAGGCCGCCATATAACATTACATTATAAAAAGTTGCCATATCTATCTCTCCTTACTTTTCTACGCCAGTGTTGCCATTTGCAATGATTTCTGCAATAACAGGCTTATTTAACAACGAGTTCCATATATTGTTATCATGGTTTTCCAAGGATTTTATACTATTTCCACTTGAACATACTGCCGAAATCTTGGCAATGCCTTCCTGTTTCCAATTTTCAGGCACGGTTCCATACTGCTCCGTATATCTTTCATACAAATAGTTCAAATGACTTACATATATATCTGCCACATAATCATCCGTTCCAAGACTGTCTTCTGCTTTCTTGTATACTTCCTCTGCCCTGTCATAATATGTATCTCCGGAGCCAAGCTTTGCAAGCTCTACATATGTCTCAGCCTCTTCCTTCATATACTTGACATACGACTTCTTTATACTATCCGTTGTTCCTTCTGCACTTATATCTATACTTGCCAGATACCTGTCGATAGCCGTAATTGCCTCTAGGTAATGATCCTGCTTTTCATTCGTATCTTCTGACTCCTCAGCCAAGTATGAATACACAGAATACAATATCCTTGAATACTGACCTGTATAATATTTCACACCCCGTTCTTCAGGAAATTCATTTGAAAGAACGGTTGCATTTTCATCCAGTCCCTCATTCGCTTTATTAAGCAAATCTATAATTCTCTGTGGAAGCGTATCATCTGCCTCCATATTGTCTACATATATAGATGCTATATTGAGATAGTTTATATATTTACTTGTATTACCATCATCAATACTGCTGCTGTTGTAGCTCTCAAACTCAAATATATTGTCCCTTGTATCGCTAAAATCTGAGTTCTTTTTTATTTTACTTTCACATATTGCCGCATAATAATCAGCCTGTTCCGTTTCATCCGGAAAATTGCTTTCGTCATCCACCATGTTAAAATACTTCATCGCTGTTTTATAGTCCTGAAGCTCATTATAGTAAATAATAGCTATCTCGTATTTAACATCGGCAGCAACATTGTCAATATACTTAATCGCATATTTAATACCCACTTCTGCCGGCGTATCGGCACTGCTGTTCTCGTCATCCGCTTCATAATAATATGCGTATGTGTCGAGAAGTCCTATGTACGCATCGGAAAGCGTATTATCCAACTCTATAGCATCCTTATAACATTCGATAGCTCTGTCATAATCATCTATGGCTATCGCATCATCTGCATCCGATATCTTGTTGCTGTAATTAAGCTCTCTAAGCTCGCTCTTTTTGATACCCCCGACTATTGCAAGGCAGGCAGAAACTAATGAAAGTCCTACCATAGTGGAAAATGCAGCCAGTTTCTTCTTGGACTGCGCTTTATATTCATTGTCTAACTCATTATAATGATCAAGTGCATATAAAAGCTCTGAACAGGACTGATATCTGTCCTGCGGATTCGGCTGACAACATTTTATTATTATCTGTTCAAGTCCTGAAGAAAGTGTTGGATTCCACTGCCTGATAGGTTTTATCTCATACGGCGGCTCACACGGATTCTTCCCGGTAACAAGGTGATATAAGGTTGCGCCGAGATTATAGATATCGGTTCTTGCATCCGTATTATATATTCCTCGTCCCTGAGCATCGCCAAACTGCTCCGGTGCCGCATATCCTCTTGTACCAAGGGCTGTCGTATCCGCATTATTTTCAACAATGTATTCTTTCGCTGTTCCAAAGTCAATCAGCTTAACAGAGCCATCAGGCTTTAACATAACATTTGACGGCTTCATATCCCTGTAAATAATCGGCGGATTCATGGAATGAAGATAATCAAGCGCACTGGCAAGCGCACGCCCCCATTCTATCACATCACTCTGCTTCTGTGCTCCGTCACTCTTTAATACATCACTAAGCGGTTTTCCCTCTACAAAGTCCATAATAACGTATATAACACCATTTTCATTTATAATGTCTACAATACGTGGAAGGACAGGATGATCCACATTCTTCAGAATGTTCGCCTCGCGCTCTAACCCCTTTAAAAGAGTTTGTGTGCTCTTGGAACCATCATTCTTTATCTCTTTAACAGCCCACTGCTTGTTCAATCGATTATCCATGGCGAGGTAAACTATGGACATACCACCCTGACCAACTTTTTTAAGTATTTCGTATTTTCCGTCTAATACAGTACCTAATTCTGTCATTTTATCTCCCCATTTACTCCGATTTTACTAATAAAACAGTTATATTATCTGTTTCTTTTCTATACTTAACAAGTTCTGTTAGAAACTGGCAGCCATATTTCATGGCCTGTTCATCAACAGAGACATCCGGCCCCAGCTTCTCAACCATCTCTTCTTTTGTAATTTTATGTCTAAATCCATCTGAACATAACATATATGTGGCATTCTTTTTTACTTCGCCATATATAAAATCAGGTTCCACAACCGGCGAAGCTCCAATACACTGAAGAAGCACACTCCTGCGGCTGTCTGTTTCTGCCTGCTCTTCTGTCATTCTTCCGGCAGCCACCTCTCTCGCAACAAAGGTCTGGTCATGTGTCAGCTGTATTGGCTCGTTTTGTATTTCATATACACGGCTATCTCCTACATGTATAATATAATATTTATCATCATACATTAGTATAGCTGATATCGTTGTTCCAATCATGATTCCGTTTTTCTCGCCATATGCCTTCAGCTTTTCGTTCTCAAATATTGCTATGCTGCTCCATTGATTTCTAAGTAAAGCAGGATCGAAAGAATCATTATCCATCATTTCTATAAATTGATTTTCAAACCAGTCAGAATATGCGCAAATGACTTCTTTACTGGCAAGCTCGCCCTTAGACAGACCTCCCATTCCATCGCATATTATAGCAAAAACAGCCTGCCCTTTAGGAGTTTCTACTATTTTTATAGCAAGCGAATCTTGATTTGTCTTTTTCTTGATTCCCATATCTGTATGATAAACCGCTTTATAACTCATTGTTAACCCTCCGGCTCCTTACATATTATCTGATGAAAAAAGTAAACTCTTCATCCCCCAATGTTACAGTTGCATTGTTTGTAAGGAATCTTTCGTTTCCATTCAATAATTCTTCGTTATTTACAAATGTACCATTTGTTGAATTGTTATCTCTTATATAGCTAACACCGTTTCGTCTTGTTACAATACAATGTATCCTGCTAACTGCGGGATTATCTGTAATTGTGTAATCGGCTTTTGTTGCAGATTTTCCAATAGTAAACTCTTCTTTGTTCAGATATATTCTCTCGTTTGTCTTCCTTCTCAGAAGATATGGTGTAGGCACTTGCTGTGGTGCATCATTTACTGGTGCTTTTGGCATTTCCGGCACCTTTGGCATGCTTGGCACTTCCGGTGCCTTTGGCATCTCCGGCGTCTTTGGCATCTCCGGCACCTTTGGCATCTCCGGCGCTTTTGGCATCTCCGGCACCTTTGGCATCTCCGGCACCTTTGGCATCTCCGGCGCTTTTTCCTCTTTAGGAACCTCTGCTTTTACAGACTCCATAAAGCTCATATCTTCAACTATCGTTTTTTGGTCATCATCAATATCGTTCATGCTATTCACAAATGGCATCTGCGGTGCTCCGTTTGCTCCTCCCATTGGCGGCATCGGCGGCATCGGTGGCATCGGCGGTGCTCCGTTTGCTCCTCCCATCGGCGGCATCTGCGGCATCGGCGGCATCTGCGGTGCTCCGTTTGCTCCTCTCATTGGCGGCATCGGTGGCATCGGTGGCATCTGTGGTGCTCCGTTTGCTCCTCCCATCGGTGGCATCTGCGGCATCTGCGGTGCTCCTCCCATCGGCGGCATCGGTGGCATCTGCGGTGCTCCGTTTGCTCCTCCCATTGGCGGCATCGGTGGCATCTGCGGCGCTCCGTTTGCTCCTCCCATCGGCGGCATCTGCGGCATCGGTGGCATTTGTGCCTGCTGATTCATATTATTCATCTTAGCATTGTTCATCATAACCCCAACTCTGCTTACTTTATTTGGAGCCTGCGATTCAGCCGCTGCCTTTGCTGCTTTTTCCTCTTCAATATGAACACCAATATCAAGCAACAGCCTGTTGACATATTCTTTCATATCAGCAGTCGAAAATGTAACGGATTTATTGGAAAAGCTAATAAGCTTGGCAACATAATTGTCTTTATCCAGTTCAAAATATTTTGCATCAGCTATGATTGACTTAATCACGTCTTTTATTTCAGCCATATCAGTTACATCTTTATCTACTGCTGCAACGATAAAACATACCTCAAGGCTTTCGGCATCTACAAATATGTATTTGGAAGCTTTTGCAACATAACTAAGCGATACCATGTTCTTTCCAAATCCCTCTAAGCCCGAAAGCACATTGTAAAGCAATGTAAGCATCTGCTTCTTATTGATTTCTCTTTTTAGAAATTCCGGAACCGGCATTTTATTTTCTATTTTATAATTAAATGTTCTGGCTCCGTTTTCTTCTGTCATTTCACATGGACACATTTGTGGGAACGCACCACTATTGCTCATGTCAAACACCTTTGTATCAACTACATCATTCACACCCAATTCATACTTAACTAAATAATTATGTCCGTCTTTAATTGCGGATAATTTACTTTTCTTCATGCTTAATCCCCCCTGTTTTTCTTCATATTTACGCTTCTCCAAGTAAACACCAAAAGCAGGTATTGCTACCTGCCCTTTTCCCCGCATCCGCAGGGCTTGGTTCTATTAACTTAGCTTAAAGATGAAATCTTCTCCTCCAAGAGTGATAACGGAATCATTCTTAAGTAACATTTCCTGATTTTCATCCAATTTCTCGCCGTTTACATACGTTGCATTCGTTGCTTTATTATCCTTAAGAAAACAGCCATCCTCTCTCTGATATATAATGGCATGAACTCTGCTTATAGCGCCATTTCCTGTAATAGAAAAATCAACACCTCTGGCTGATTTACCGAGTTTAAACACCGCCTTATTAATCATAACTCTTTCACCAGTATTTACTCTCACAATATACGGCATAGCCTTCGGAACTCCCGATGCAATTTTATTTTCCTCCTCAGGCTCCGCATCCTTTACGACATTTATACCGGCTGTCAGTTCGACTGTACTTCCGGTAGAAGCCGAACCGGATTCCTCCTTCTGATTGTTCTTCTGCACAGGCTCCATCAATGTTTCCGGCTCATCGTCTTCTTTATTCATATACGCAGGACTTACAATCTGTTCTGTTGGATTTTCTACTACCTCGTCTTCAATTTCTCCAGCTGCTTTCTGTATGATCTTTGCTCTGTTTATTCGTATATTCTTCACAACAGGAGGTGTTTCCAGCAAATTATCCAAATCATCTGTATCGATGAGTACCGGTTTCTCTGAAGTATGCATTTCAGGCTCTATTTCAGTCACACCCTCCGTCGTCTTCGCAACTTCAGTTATATTTACCGATTCATCCTGCCGGTCTTCTTCATTTAAATTGATAGAAGCGATTTCTTCCGCTAATGCATCAGATGTAAGCGCCTCCGTCATTCCCTCAACGTCATCAATCGTTTCAGGCGCTTCTGTTATATCCGCTTCATCTTCAAATTCATCTTCCTCGTCTATTTCCAATTCCTGAAGAGCACTGTCATCAAACACATCCATGTTTATACCGTCTGTTCTCGGCTCTTCCACATCCAAATCAAGATCCTTAAAGATGTTATTAGACTCAGCAGGTTCTTCATCATACATATCAAGTCCATCATCATCCTCATCAAATGATACATCCCCGACATCAGGCAGATCATCTATTGTTGTATCAGACGGAGCGCTGTCCACCGTCTGTGATACTTCAACGCCCGAACCGTCAACATCCATATATGCATCATCAATCTGCATTCCCGCAGACTCCATCAGCTCTGTTATCTGTCCAAGAAAGGTTCTTACGGAGAATTTCTCAACATTGAGCATATTAATAATTCTTGCAACATAATTGCAATCTTCGCTATCCGAATATGTTGCATCCGTAATAAAATGCTTAACAAAAAACTTAAACTCTGCATTGATATTCGTATCAGTTTCAACCGGAACACATATCATTTTCACATCATATGTCACAGGATTTACATATGTAAAGGCTCTGTGTAAAACAACATATGAAACGGGTATTCCCAAGTCTCGCATATTCACTATAGCTGATGCAACACCTCTGATAACCCCTAACATCATCTCTGCATTAACTGTATTAGAAAGGAGAGACTCCACTGTAGTCCTGTCCGTTACATTATATGTAAGATAATCGTTCTCATCATCCTCTTCATAAATGATGTCAATGAGCTCTACTATATTATTATCTTCAAGATAATCAAGCAGTTCTTCATCAAAATCACAATCATCGTCCAATACATAAGACAAATACTTTTCAGAGCCAATATTTCTCACTTTGAAATTAACTTTTCTCATCAAATATTCCTCCTGCCGCACCATAATATGTGCATATTTAGGTACTAATTTCCCATAGTAGTGTGCATACTCTTTAATTATATATAATTTTTATATATATCGCAAGCAATTTGTACCGTTTAAGTCAAAATTTGTTACTGTGTATCAATATGTTCCTCATAGGTCTCCGTAAATACATGACTTCCGTCAGCATCACCTGTAGTATGATAATAAAGGTAATTATGCTTTTCAGGATAAAGAACAGCCTCTATAGACGCTTTTCCGGGATTGCAAATCGGGCCTACCGGAAGGCCTGCATTTTTATAGGTATTGTAATTTGATTCTATCTCCAAATCGTCATATAAAACCTCTTCCTTATCGTACATTCCGTCCGTAATCGGATAAAGGACAGTAGGACACATCTGCAGAGGCATATCTATTTCCAGTCTGTTATAAATAACTCCCGCAATCGTTGCTCTCTCGCTTTCAAGTTTAGCCTCACGTTCTACTATGGACGCCATCGTCAGTATTTCAAAATCCGTATATCCAAGCTCTTTTGCTTTCGCTTTATATTCATCTGTATAGACAGCATTAAAAGCATTTATCATATCCTGAATAAGGGACTTGGCAGTCGTATCGGAATATATATCATAAGTAGCAGGAAACAGGAAGCCTTGAAGCTCATACTTCACACCTGAATTATCTACTGCAAACGGAAGCTCTATACCAAGGTCTTTATAATAACGTGCCTCTGACAAAAATTCCTGGGCAGTGCATATCCCCTGCTTTTCACAAGCTGCCGCTATCTGTTCAAGGCTGTATCCCTCCGGAACAATCAGCTTATCTACAACCTCTTTTGTTCCTTCAACATAACAAAGCACTTTAATCATATCCATAAGATTCATACCGGTATTCAACGTAAATGTTCCCGGCTGAAGACTATCCTTATATTTTGATTCCTTAATTCTCATCTCAAATGCCAATTTATATTCGATAAGCCCGGCATCCTTAAGAATCTGTGCAGCCTCCTTGATGGTTGCACCCTTTGGAATTTCTACGGTAACATCCTCACCATCTGTGGTTTCATCTGTTCCTTTATACTCATCCATAAAACCATCATATGTTTTTTTAATCTTTACTCCTGCAAATATAACAACCGCAACTATAACCCCAATAATAATCAGAAACTTAATAATGCCCTTTCCGTTCATTTTCTTACTTCTCCTTTGCTTTTATCTTTTCTTTTATATAAAATTCTGTTGCCTGTTCCATTCAGTAATGTTATCATATCAATATCTTAAAAAAGAAAGGATGATTTAAATTGGCAAATCCAATCGTTACCATTACTATGGAAAACGGTGATGTCATCAAAGCAGAGCTTTATCCTGACATTGCACCAAATACTGTAAATAATTTTATCTCCCTCATCAAAAAGGGATATTACGACGGACTTATTTTCCATCGTGTCATAAGCGGCTTTATGATTCAAGGCGGTTGTCCTGAAGGAATAGGAACAGGCGGTCCTGGCTATTCAATCAAAGGCGAGTTCTCCCAGAATGGTTTCAAGAACGACCTTGCACACACACCTGGTGTTCTGTCTATGGCGCGTTCAATGATGCCGAATTCAGCCGGTTCACAGTTCTTTATCATGCATAAGACATCTCCTCATCTCGATGGTGCATATGCCGCATTTGGCAAAGTTATCGAAGGCTTAGATGTCGTTGACAAGATTGCAAATGTAAAAACAAACTTTAACGACCGTCCTCTTGAAGAACAGAAGATGAAGTCCGTTACTGTTGATACGCAGGGTATCGACTATCCTGAACCGGAAAAAGCCTAATCGACATAATTATAACGCAACTTGTATCATTTATCCTTAACTTTACAGTTCAACATCCCAGAAGTCCTTTATCGTTGCAAAATAATCCTCCGGTGTTTCTGCACGACGTATCAATTTATATGACCCGTCTTCACGCAAGAGGATTTCTGCTGATTTCAGCTTACCATTATAATTATAACCCATGGCAAACCCATGTGCTCCGGTATCATGTATCGCAAGGATGTCACCCATGTCAATTTTAGGTAACATTCTGTCTATAGCAAACTTATCATTATTCTCACAAAGAGAACCCGTAATATCATATTTATGGTCACATGGTGCATCTTCTTTTCCGAGAACCGTTATGTGATGATATGCTCCGTACATGGCAGGCCGCATCAAATTAACCGCACAGGCATCCACACCGATATATTCCTTATGTGTATGCTTTTCATGGATTGCCGTTGTAATCAAATGTCCATATGGTGCTAACATAAACCGTCCAAGCTCTGTAAATATGGCAACATCACCCATATCTGCCGGAATAAGGATCTCTTCATATACCTTCCTTACACCCTCACCAATAGCCAGAATATCATTCGGCTCTTTATCCGGTGTATACGGAACACCGATACCACCTGACAGATTGATAAAATCAAGCTTAACACCCGTTTTCTCCTTTATCTCAACAGCGGTCTCAAACAATATCTTTGCAAGCGTCGGATAATACTCGTTTGTAACCGTGTTGCTTGCCAAAAATGCATGCATACCAAATCTTTTTACGCCCTTACTCTTGAGAATATTGTATGCCTCTATCATCTGCTCCTTTGTCATACCGTATTTTGCATCACCCGGATTGTCCATAATGGTTGTTGAAATAGAAAAAGTACCACCCGGATTAAAACGGCAGCAAATCTTTTCAGGAATACCTGCTGTCTTCTCAAGAAATTCTATATGCGTGATATCGTCAAGGTTAATTGTTGCCCCAAGCTTCTTTGCAAGCACAAACTCCTCGGCAGGGGTATCATTTGATGAAAACATAATCTCATCTCCTGAAAATCCCAGCTTGTCCGACATCATAAGCTCGGTAAGTGATGAACAGTCTGTTCCGCAGCCCTCTTCCTTCAATATTTTAAGTATTGTCGGGTTTGGTGTTGCCTTTACCGCAAAATACTCCTTAAAGCCTTTATTCCATGAAAATGCCTTATATAACTTTCTTGCGTTTTCCCTGATACCCTTCTCATCATATAAATGAAATGGCGTAGGATAATCCTTAATAATCTCGCAGGCCTTTGCCTTTGTCACAAATGGTGTTTTCATAATTTTGTCCCTTCTATATTCGTCCCTCTTTTATTTTTATCTAACTATGTATTTAATCATACATTCCTTGATTTGTAAAGAATCGCATACCTTAAAAATCAAACACACATTCTTATATCCTATGCCTTATTTTCTGCTGCTACAAGATTCTCACTGTTATGCATCTTTCTAAGCAAAGGCTTTTCTATTTTACCTGTAGCATTTCTTGGAACCTTCTCAAATATAACCTTTCTTGGTCTCTTATATCTCGGAAGTTCCTTACAGAACTCATTAATTTCGTCCTCTGTACATTCCATGCCGTCCTTCAGCTCGATAATAGCCGCCGTAATTTCTCCCAGTCTGGAATCCGCTATACCGATTACGGCTACATCCTTTATCTTCGGATGCTTACTCAGGTAATTCTCTATCTGTACTGGATAGATATTCTCGCCGCCGCTGATAATAACGTCCTTCTTTCTGTCAACCAGATAGATAAAGCCATCCTCATCCTTCTGTGCCATATCACCCGTATAAAGCCAGCCATCTTTCAGACATTCCGCTGTAGCTTCCGGATTCTTATAATAACATGTCATAACACCCGGTCCCTTAAGAATCAGCTCGCCTACAAGTCCCTGTGCCACATCATTTCCTGCTTCATCAACGATACGTGCCTCCCAGCCATAGCCCGGAATGCCAATCGCTCCAACCTTATGTATATTTTCTATTCCAAGATGTACCGCACCAGGCCCTATGGATTCAGAAAGTCCGTAATTTGTATCGTAGTCGTGATGAGGGAAGATTTCCTTCCACTTCTTTATAAGGCTCTGCGGAACAGGCTGTGCACCTATATGCATCAGTCTCCATTGTGCCAGCTCATAATCAGAAAGCTTTACCTCACCCTTTTCAAGTGCCAATAAAATATCCTGTGCCCAAGGTACAAGCAGCCATACTATCGTACATTTCTCATCGCTTACGGTCTTTAAAATCGTTGCGGCATTTACCCCTTTAAGAAGAACCGCCTTGCCGCCTGATACGAGGCTTCCAAACCAATGCATCTTGGCACCGGTATGATAAAGCGGAGGAATGCAAAGAAATACATCCTCCTTTGTCTGCCCATGATGAGCATGTTCAACCCTTGCCGCATGCATCAGGCTCTCATGGTTATGTAAAATTGCCTTTGGAAATCCCGTTGTACCTGATGAGAAATATATGGCCGCATCATCACTGTCCTTAATATCCCTCTTTTCAAAGATACTGGAACAGTTTGAAGCAAGCTTATCATAGTCCTCTGCAAATGACGGACAGTTTCCGCCAACATAAAACAATATTCTTTTCTCTGTTATATCATCTACAATTGCTTCTATTCTGCCGATAAACTCCGGTCCAAATACCAGCACATCCACATCTGCCAGCTCTACACAATATTTGATCTCTTCGGCATCGTATCTGAAATTGAACGGTACTACAATCGCACCTGTCTTTAATGCGCCAAAATATATCGGAAGCCATTCAAGACAGTTCATCATCAGAATACCAACCTTATCTCCCGGCTGTATACCACGTGTCACAAGAAGATTTGCAAACCGGTTTGCCTTCTCATTAAATACAGCCCACGTAATTTCCCTTCTGTAGCTGCATGTCGGTGTGGATTCAATCAACTCATACTCTCTCCATGTAACCCTTCTTGTCTCCTGAACATCAGGATTAATCTCAACGAGTGCAATATCATTTCCAAAGTCACTGGCATTTCTCTCCAGGTAATCTATAATCGGCATTTTTCTCTTCTCCTTTAATCATTCTCTTCAATCCTGTTTTACATTATTTAAAGTCCTGTCACTTTAACGTATTAAACCAAACCTGTATATTAGTATATCGTCTTATTATTCTTTTAACAAGTATTATGATAAAATTTAAGTTAACCGGTATAAAGTCATAAAATTCATTAAAATCCGATTCAAAATATGTATCACTATGCATAAAAAGACATCTTTAAAAATTCCAAATACATATCCATAAGCTGTGTTCCGCAAAATACCGCTATAGCCAATCCGATACTAAGGAAAGGTCCAAATGCAAAATGGTCTTTCTTACCATATTTTCTGCGCATCAGGCACACGATGCCATAACCACCGCCCAACAACAATCCTATTAGAAATGCAATAACGGTAGCCTTCCAGCCGAGGAGAAAGCCTGCTGCAAACATCAGCTTGATGTCTCCACCGCCAAAGCCTTCCGGTATAATCAATACAATCAGGTACAATGGAAGACTGATGCAAAACAATCCTATAATTCTCTCCAGAATTGATACTCCTCCTACCGTCCAGATAGAAACAATGCCGAGTATCAATATTATGACATTAAGTACAAACGGGATTTCCATTGTATCCATATCTATACAAGTAACAATTGTAAGCACTGCAATAAACAGGAATATCGTAAGTGCCTTGAGATTCACTCCATAATAAACGGTAAGTCCGACTGCAAATGCCCCGCCAAGCAGTTCTACAAGCATATCCCTGACAGACGTCTTTGCTCCACAATATCTGCATTTCCCTTTTAGCGAAATCCATGAAATAACAGGTATCAAATCCTTCGTGGCAAGTTCATGTCCACAAGCCCTGCATACTGATTTTTCTTTTGTAAATACCTTCTTCTTGGGAAGGCTGTATATAACGGTATTTACAAATGAAAATACGATTACTCCTATGATGAAGAAAAAAATATATAATAAACCCTTTAATAAATAATCCATATTTTACCGCCTTATGTATTTATGAATAATAAGCCCTTCCGATTACTTCCGGTCAAAACAATACCAAAAGCAACACAGAAGGGCTACTATATTACGCTCTCCAGAGACTATGAAGGTTACAATATGCATAAACTGCTTCGACTTCATCGCCGTCACATATAGCAAATTGAACCTTTGGTGCACTGCCTGGTTTCAATGCTTTTCTCTGGTTTCCCTGCTTCGTTTGAAGAGAAACCCACTCAATATAGTGTTCAGGAAGCATCGGATGTTCTACATCTCCCACTGTGACAGTCACAATATTATTCTCAACCGTATAGACCGGAACATGCTTTTCAAGAGCAGCATCCGTTGTTCCCGGTATAAGTTCTTTCATCTTCTCACCACAACACATAACCGGAACATCAGCATTCTTTACAATCGCAACAATATTACCGCAGTGTTCACAAATATAAAATTTCTGTTCCATTGATTTTCCTCACTTTCAATTTTAATATTTTTTCTAAAATCTGTATAATATTCACAGATAAAAATATCTTTCGTGAATCTGTTATAGACAAGTAATATTATAATACAAATAATAAAGGAAAACAAGCATACATATATATGTACAGCTCTGAAAGGTAAATTCTTTTCTGCCTGCCGTTTTAGGTAAAAAAACATTTT
>CAZATW010000022.1:0-37098 GCA_964488185.1 uncultured Coprococcus sp.
AGCGTCTCCTTATCGGTGATGATGAGCACGGCTGGGATGACAACGGTGTATTCAATTTTGAAGGCGGATGCTATGCTAAGGTTATTAATCTGGACAAGGAATCTGAGCCGGATATTTACAATGCAATTAAGCGCAATGCGCTTCTTGAAAACGTAACATTGGATGAAAATGGCAAGATTGATTTTGATGATAAGAGTGTAACCGAGAATACTCGTGTATCTTATCCTATTAATCACATTGAGAATATTGTACGCCCAGTATCTTCAGCACCGGCTGCTAAGAATGTAATTTTCCTGTCAGCAGATGCTTTCGGTGTACTTCCACCGGTATCAATTCTTACACCGGAGCAGACACAGTACTATTTCCTGTCAGGCTTCACGGCTAAACTTGCCGGTACCGAGCGTGGTATCACAGAGCCAACACCTACCTTCTCTGCTTGCTTTGGACAGGCATTCTTAGAGCTTCATCCTACAAAATATGGTGAAGAGCTTGTTAAGAAGATGGAGCAGAACGGAGCTAAGGCATACCTTGTAAATACAGGCTGGAATGGTACAGGCAAGCGTATTACAATTAAGGATACTCGTGGTATCATTGATGCAATCCTCAATGGTGATATTTTAAATGCACCTACAAAGAAGATTCCATTCTTCAACTTTGAGGTTCCTACTGAGCTTCCAGGTGTAGATTCCAATATTCTTGATCCTCGCGATACTTATGCAGATGCTTCTGAATGGGAAGCTAAGGCTAAGGATTTGGCAGATAGATTTATTAAGAACTTTACAAAGTATGAGGGTAATGAAGCTGGAAAGGCTCTGGTTGCAGCAGGTCCTCAGAAATAAATTTTGTTTTAGCTTTTTACATGGAATTAAAATATTTAAGATTTTATCGGGTGTGATTATTCACACCCGATTTTTAAATAAATCACATCAAATAAACACGATTGATACTGTTCGTGTTTTATTTTATAATTGGCAATAGATACTTTAGAAACAAATCAGATTTAGACCTATTATTGAAAATTACAATAAACATTTACCGGGAGGCATCATGACACAGGAAGAAACAATACTTCAAAAAAGATTTGCGGATTTGAAAAGGCAGAGTGAGCTTAATAAGCGATACACCTATACCGGCTTTCTGAATCTGGCAGAACAGGAACTGTTTTATCAAACCATGCCGGACATTTCCACACTGGAATTTAGACTGTGGGGCGGCTTTGCAGAAGCAGAGCGGAAGGTTCTGCGTTTCGGTTCTCCGGAAATGCTTTGGTATGATGAGGATTTTCCCTTAACCTGCATTGTAATAGAACCTGTATCTGTGAAATTTGCAGAGAAACTATCCCACAGAGATGTGCTCGGTGCTCTGATGAACCTCGGTATCGAAAGAAGCCTTGTAGGCGATATCATAATAAAGGAAAGCCGCTGCTATGCAATGTGTATGACGAAATTTGCAGATTTTATTGCGCATGAGCTCAGAAAAATTAAGCATACGGTCGTTACATGCTCTTTATCTGAGAAAATGCCCGAAAATGCAGCTCCTGAATTACAAGCACTGTCTCTCATTGTAACCAGTCTTAGAGCCGATGTCCTTATCTCAAAGGTTTTTCATCTGTCCAGAAATGAAAGCGATATGCTTTTTTCCAAAGGATTGATTTTTGTAAACGGAAGAGAAATGTCAAAAAGCTCCGTAAATCTAAAGTCGGGAGATGTCGTTTCAGTACGGGGATATGGCAAGTTTCGATTTTCTGACGTTATCCACGAGACGAAAAAGGGTAATTTAAATGTTACGGTTTATCAATATATTTAATGATTCTAATAATCTAAAGACCTGCCGCCACCACCTTTTTTAGTGTCTGTCAGCAGGATAAATAGAACAGCCCCATCGGTTGAATTATTAAAATATTTCTTATCCTATGTTCTATATTCTACTGTTTCTATTTTAATAATTACTTATTTTTATAAGATTGTCTTCTTTGTCTATACTACTTTTTTCAGTTTCAGAGCCATGCTTCAGATATTCTATCAAATCAACATTATGTCGTTCTGCCTTTTCGATGATTAAAAGCCTGGTTGAAATCCCTTTCTCATCATTTTTCTTACACATATGATAAATTGGCATCAGAATTGCCATATAAACTGCACACATAATTGCTGACTCTATTATCGCACTTTGCAGGCTTCCCTCAGCAATGCAATCAGCAAAATTCCAACATGTTGGAGCTACAATAAGTATACCATAAAATATTTTCATTATCTTCCATATTATCGGCATTCTATCTATATCTTTTTTTACCATAGCTATATATTCCTCAGTACCAAGCTCTCCTTTACATGCTTTAATACGTTTTTTATTCTTTCCCTCGTACCTTTTTAGCATTTGCTTCTTAATGGCAGTATAGAATTCTGCATTAAACTGTTCCTTATCAAACAATAATGGTCTTTTATATATAGACCTCGGTTGCCTAAGCTGTCCATATTTTTTCATATTTATGATCCATCTAACCATTATAAATATTACTATATATACACTTGATATAATAATAACGGGCAATGCCACCGTATTTAATTCTACGACATCGACAAGCCGAACTGATAAAACAAGGGAACTTATTAATATTAACAGAATTATCACATTGTAAATTATGGTTTTAACTTTTCTGAATCTGAACAACAGTGGCTCCACTATAGCCCAAACAAACAATTGTGTTACCATACCTGCTGAGATACCTATTATATATGGAAACCAATTAATCACTGCATAGGATATACTGGTTTTATCTATAAGAATAAAAACAATTTCAAGTATCAGGATAACTACAACATATCTAAATAAAGTTACCGGAATCTCTGACAGTCTTGCCTTAATATCATATTCTGAAAAATAATCTCTACAAAAAAGCTTTAAATTAGAACCGATAATGCTTTCAACCTTTTTTCCGTCCCTTTGCGCTGAAATCAGCAGGTCATAAAAATCCCCTAACATTTCCTCTGATATGCTCTTATTAATATGCCTAAGAGTCGCATATAACTCCACTCTCTCATATGTATCCAGATATTCATTTTTAAGCTGATACATACTCTGCTCCTCTTTCATCCAAATCATCCCCTTTTCTGCGGTGTGAGAACAATATACGATCTGCCCCATCTGTAACCTTCATATAATTCTTTTTAAATTCCTGCAAATACCCCTTTCCCTTCTCCGTCAACGTATAATACTTTCTGACAGGACCCATAGGCGATTTTGCCCTTCTACAAGTTATGTATTTATTCTTATCAAGTCTCGTCAGTACAGGATAAAGTGTACCTTCTCCCAAATCATCAAAACCAGCCTGCTGCAAAGCCGATAAAATTTCATATCCATATGTTTCTCCCTTGGCAATTACTCCCAGAACGCATCCCTCTAATATTCCTTTCATAAGCTGTGTATCTGACATTTCTCTTACTCTCCAATCCGTTTTATATTTCTATTTCCTCATTATTATCACTTAAATAACAAATGAATTTCTTAATTCCTGCCATACCATATGAGATATATCCTCTGTTTACTACCTTGTATTATCAAGTAGTATAGCACAAAGATACCACAGCTACTATGTAATGTCAAATAGTTGTGGTATCTTTATACCGATCCATATTTTGTATTATATAATTAATAGCTTGCAACAGCATAAGTTTTTCCATTTCATACAATGGGGTTGTATTTTATTATAAAAACCTGAACCATTGTACAATCAATGAATTCAGGTTTTTTTAAGCAGACTTCTATTTCAGCGAAACCTCAACATCCGTCACATCAGAATCATAATGATAGGAAAAAGTTACCTGTGCATCATTTTCATTAAGATTATCTTCAATACTCTGTCTGCAAATTGCCTTTTCTGCATTGTTCAGTCTTCCATTATACTGCCCCGATAAAACAATACTGGTTTCCGCCTCCATGCCAAGCTTATCATATAAGTCACAAAGCTTATCCTTCCATATATCTACTGGCTGCCTGTCATTATTCTCTATATTACTTTCTATATTTTTTATAAAAAGCTCTGTTTTTAGCAGACTTTTTTCACCATCTGTTCCCCTTTTGAAACTGATTGTAATATCGATTTGAGAATCTCCAAACATGGCATACCATATATTTTTATTAGTTCCCTGATATATAAAGCTTTTTTCTGTAGAGGCTATATCCGCCATAAGGTTTCCCAAAATATTACATATTTTTTCATCACTATAATTCCTGTCCCCATAAATTCCCTCTACTACAAGTCGGCTGTCATAATGCATTATATTGGTTCTATTAAAGGCTTCTGCTACTTGTTGACCTGCTTCCACCTTTTCATTTACAAGGAACTGCACCATAGCTGACAGCCAAACAAGCACCAATATATATATTTTCGCTGATTTTTTCATATCCCACCTGCAAATTTCAATTAAATCTATAGGTAGTATAACCACATAAATGATAATTAAACAAAGCTTGTTTTAAAGTAGTTGCCCCAAATAATACAATAATAATTTGATGATTATGCTATTATCTTTGTGTAAAGAAGTGCTCTATGGTGTTGCCGAATGTTGGGAGCTTTTATATGTTGTTTGAGTCAGTAGGTAGCCAATTTCGATACAAATAGTTATTAAGATGTGAATATACTTACAAATCAAAAGCCCCATACCTATTTATCTCAAGGAATGGGGCTTTCAAATAATTTCTTTACTTAAATTGATTATCCTTATAATGATGTGCCTCTTCAAGCATCATATCCTTCACCTTCATCAGTCGTACCTGTGTACTACGCTCATTTTCATCAAGCTTCATACTGATATACTTAATACCTTCTTTGGTATCAGGTATAATGACATGCTCTAAGGCATTTACTCTTCTACGGGTCTTTTCAATTTCTGCTGCCAGCATATGACAGGATTTTTCAATTTCTGCCAGCTTCAGCATATCCGGAAGAATATCCGACAATGACTTAACCGCATCATCCAAATCTCCCGATGTGAAAGCAAAACCATAGGAGTAAATGTCGTTTTCATCGGCACTTTTTGTTTTATATTCAAATACCGGGATATCTACACTCATGACATTTCTGTCACTTACCTCAAGCTGCACCTCCTGCTTCGGTGCCATAAGAGCCGTATGAAGTGTCTGCTCACTCATTCCTGCCTTTGCAATGACAAAGTTGGTATTTGCAGCCTTTATACCTGCCTCTACCTTCTCACGCAGCTCCATGTTCTCCCTTGCCATATCCAGAAACTGCCTCATCAGCTCATCCCGCTTATCCTTCAGCAGCTTATGTCCCCTTGTAGCCGTAACCAGCTTCTTTTTCAGACGTGTCAGTTCCATTCGTGTAGGATTCACAACCGTACTTGCCATGCTTTCGCCTCCTTCCAATTTTCCAAACATTTGTAAGCGAAGTGCCACCTCGCCTTCGGCTCGCACTTCTCTCCGTTACACCGAAGTGCCACCTCGCCTTCGGCTCACACTTCTCTCCGTTACACCGAAGTGCCACCTCGCCTTCGGCTCACACTTCTCTCCGTTACATCGAAGTGCCACCTCGCCTTCGGCTCGGTGAGTTCTGTCGAACTATGCATACAGTCTTGCATATGACCTGTCGTGAGCAAGCTCCCACAGGTCATATACAATCCTGTATTCGCACTTCTCGTTACTTCCCATAGTACATATCCAGCCATTTGTCGTCGATACGTTTCAGTTCTGCTCTTGGAAGGATTGAAAGTAATTTCCAACCGATGTTCAAGGTTTCTTCTATGCTTCTGTCTGTCTCATAACCCTGTGATACATATTCCTTTTCAAATGCTTCTGCAAATTTTGCATAGAGAAGGTCAATATCCGAAAGTGCTGATTCACCAAGAATCGTCATCAGCTCCTTGGCATCCTTACCACGGGAATATGCGGCAAACAACTGGTTCATCGTGCTTGAGTGGTCTCCTCTCGTCTTGCCTTCACCTGTACCCTTATCCTTTAGACGTGACAGTGATGGAAGTACATCAATTGGAGGTGTAACACCCTTTCTATATAACTCACGGGAAAGAATAATCTGTCCCTCTGTAATATATCCCGTAAGGTCAGGAATCGGATGCGTCTTATCATCTTCAGGCATGGTAAGAATCGGTATCATCGTGATACTTCCGTTCTTGCCCTTCTGACGTCCTGCTCTCTCATAAAGAGTAGCAAGGTCCGTATACATGTATCCCGGATAACCACGACGTCCCGGAACCTCTTTTCTTGCTGCTGATACTTCACGAAGTGCATCTGCGTAGTTTGTAATATCCGTCAGAATAACAAGTACGTGCATATCTTTTTCAAATGCCAAATACTCGGCAGCCGTAAGTGCCATACGAGGTGTTGCAATACGCTCTACGGCAGGGTCATTTGCAAGGTTGATAAACAGAACCGTTCTGTCTATGGCACCAGTCTCTTTAAAGCTCTCTATGAAATAGTTGGACTCCTCGAAGGTGATACCCATAGCGGCAAATACAACGGCAAACTGCTCGTCTGTACCCCGAACCTTTGCCTGTCTTGCGATCTGTGCCGCAAGATTACTATGTGGAAGACCTGAAGCTGAGAATATCGGTAGCTTCTGTCCTCTGACAAGTGTATTCAGTCCGTCAATAGCTGAAATACCTGTCTGAATAAACTCAGAAGGATAATTTCTTGCTGCCGGATTCATCGGAAGACCATTGATATCTCTTCTCTCGTCAGGAAGAATCTCCGGTCCGTTATCAATAGGACGTCCAAGACCGTCAAATACTCGTCCAAGCATATCCTCAGATACACCAAGCTCCATACTTCTTCCAAGGAAACGTACCTTACTGTTTGAGAGGTTGATACCTGTTGAGCTCTCAAATAACTGTACCAGCGCATCATCACCGTTTATCTCAAGAACCTTACAACGTCTTACTTCTCCGCTTGCAAGCTCAATCTCTCCAAGCTCATCATATGTTACATTCTCCACTCCATGAACAAGCATAAGCGGACCTGCAACTTCCTGTATTGTTCTATACTCCTTTGGCATCTCTTAGTCCTCCTTTCCTACAGCTTCTTCGACCTCTGAAGTCAGCGCATCCATGATGTTCTCAAATTCAGAGTCTATATTTTCAGGTAATGTATATTTAAATCTACCTATCTTCTCACGAACTTCCATGTTCAGAATATTTCTGATAGACGCTCCACGATTTAATGCATCAGCCGACTTATCATAGAATGCAAGTACAAGCTCCATCATGAGAAACTGCTTTTTAAGCGGTGTATAGGTATCTACTTCGTGGAATGAATTTTGATGCAGGAAGTCCTCACGGATAGACCTTGCTGCTTCCATCTTCAATCTGTCTCCCGCAGAAAGTGCATCCATACCGACCATCTTTACGATTTCGTCAAGCTCTGCCTCTTCCTGAAGAAGTGTCATCATCTTCTGACGATTGCTCATAAACCTTTCATCAACATTTTCCTCAAACCATTTGCCCATGTTGTCTACATACAGCGAATATGACGTCAGCCAGTTAATGGCAGGGAAATGTCTCTTATATGCCAGTGCTGAATCAAGTCCCCAGAATACCTTTACGATACGAAGTGTAGCCTGTGAAACCGGCTCCGAAATATCACCACCCGGAGGAGAAACGGCTCCGATAACGGATAATGCTCCCGTTCTGCCCTCTTGTCCTAATGTTTTTACCATACCTGCACGCTCATAGAACTGTGCCAGACGTGAACCAAGGTATGCAGGATAACCTTCCTCACCCGGCATTTCCTGAAGACGACCTGACATCTCTCGAAGCGCCTCTGCCCAACGTGATGTGGAGTCTGCCATCAACGCAACCGAAAATCCCATATCTCTGAAATACTCTGCGATTGTAATACCTGTATAAATAGATGCCTCACGGGCTGCAACAGGCATATCTGATGTATTTGCAATCAAAACTGTTCTTTCCATCAACGAATGACCGGTCTTAGGGTCCTTCAGCTCAGGAAACTCATTCAGAACGTCTGTCATCTCATTTCCACGCTCTCCACAACCGATATAAACCACGATGTCAGCCTCTGCCCATTTTGCAAGCTGATGCTGGATAACCGTCTTTCCGCTTCCGAATGGTCCGGGAACGGCTGCTACACCACCCTTGGCAATCGGGAAGAAAGTATCTATAACTCTCTGTCCCGTAATAAGCGGCATTATCGGTGGAATCTTCTCTACATACGGACGTCCTTTACGAACAGGCCACTTCTGCATAAGCGTAAGCTCCTTGTCGCCATCTGCCGTTTCCACAACACACACGGTCTCTTCAACGGTAAAATCTCCCGATTTGATATCTTTGATGGTTCCTTCTATTCCGTAAGGTACCATTATCTTCTGTGTCACTACAACAGTTTCACTAACCGTACCAATTACATCACCAGCTGTAACCTTGTCTCCCACCTTTGCTGTAGGTACAAAAGGCCACTTAATATCTCTCTTCAGTGAAGGAACCTCAACACCTCTTGCAAGGTTATTTCCACAGACCTTCATAATGTCATCAAGAGGTCTTTGTATTCCATCATATATACTGCTTATAAGTCCAGGTCCAAGTTCTACAGAAAGTGGCATACCTGTTGACTCAACCGGGGCACCCGGTCCAAGTCCTGAGGTCTCCTCATAAACCTGAACTGATGCCTCATCACCGTGCATCTCTATTATTTCTCCGATAAGTCTGCTGTCACTTACTCTTACAACGTCAAACATATTTGCATCTCTCATGCCCTCTGCTATAACAAGCGGTCCAGCAACCTTCTTAATCTTTCCTATAGCCACGGATAAATCACACTCCCTTCTAAATTAATTGCCGCCAAACAGAATATCCGAACCAACTGCCTGTTCTACGGACTTTTTAACACCTGATATACCGGCTCCCGTATTTCCTGACACACCGGGGATCAGTATAATTGCAGGCTTCATAATTTCTCTGTATTTTAAGATTTCTTTTTCCAGCTCCGCCGCCAGAGACTCGGTAATATAGATTACCGCATAATTACCCTCTGCCAGTCTCTTAAGCTGCGCCGCACCATATTCAGGATCCGATACCGGGAATGTTTCCAGTCCTAAGGTGGCAAATCCATAGATGCTATCATAATCACCAAGTACTGCTATTCTATACATACATCTCCCTTATCCTTTCCCTTATGGCTTCATCAGGAAGTCCGTTCAGCTTTCCTGATAATATAATTCTTACAGTTTTAATCTCATTTAATCTGGCAAGAATATAGGCTACAAGCGGGCCTACAGTAAATGCATTGAATTTCTGTGGTCTGATTGTTTCTATGATTCTGTTATCACACCAGCGCTCAAATGCCGATGAACCGTTTGTAAGCGCTTCTGCACCGCCTGCATATTCCGTTTCGGAAAGATACTTTATGATATCCTCCATACCGGATAATGCAGCCTTTGCCAGTCTTTCTATATTGAGCGTTTTACATGGAGCCATCGCTCTTCTCATAAAATCCATCGATTTTGCGGTTTTTAATGAACGTACTGCAATCTTGATATTGGCAACAGCTACGGTGGTTTCCGCATATGCTTTCAAAAGCTCGTCCTTCGCCTCATCTGCCGCCTCAAGGATTGCCAGTAATGTGCCTTTATCAATGATTACATCGCACATCTGTCCATCACCTGTATGTGTCATACACTCATATGCTTCCTCTGCACATGCCTGCATATATGATGGAAGCTCTTTGAAATCTCTGTTTTTAACGATTTCCAACATTTCCTTTCCATCAATAGCCACATTGTCATAAAATATATCTGCGTTTACCTCTCCTGCAACGATTGTCTTAATGGCAGCCTTTAGATTATGGAACAAATCCGGTATCAGTATTACATCAAATACTGACATATCTTCAACCATTTCTTTTATTACCGCCCATGTTTTTTCTGTTTCTACGTTCAGGATGGCATCTGCATCTGTATTATCTGTTTCACTATCTCCCCAGCCATGCTCTATCAGAAACTGTACGCTTTCTTTATAGCTTTTCGTAGCGATAAGCTGTTCTATTGCAGTCTGTGAAAATAGTGACATCTCTAACGCTCTGACTCTGGCAACCGCATAAATGTATTTATCTGCCATTTATTTACCTCCGATTTACCGCAATCATTTATCCATGATTGCATATTGGTTACATTTTATTTATCAATAAATAAAAATGTATGAACCTTGTCTGCCAGTTTTTCTTTATCCGCGTTAAACATTGCTTTAAATGAACAATTCTCTTCTATGCCGCCATATACAAGTACAAATCCGCTGTCGATATTTTTATGCTCATCTGAAATCGTAAGCTTTCCGCCCTTGGCACCTGCGATTTTATCTACACGACCTGCCATATCCTTTGGGAGTCTGGCTATGTCCTTAGCAGAGAAATAAATCTCTCCATCCTTTGCCTGTGCTGATTTTTCAAGGCATTTCTCTATGATTTCAAAATATTCATCATCCGGAAGGTCAAGAAGCTTGGCATACGCCTTATCAACAATACTATTGATAATCTCCTGCTTTGCCTTAAGAATTGCCTGTCTTTTCTTAAGGTCTGAGGAGGACTTTGCCCTTGATTCACCGCTACTTTTTTCGATGCTGATTTTCTCATCTGTCTGAGTCATAATCTTTGCGGCATCGTCATTTGCTTTTGCTATAATGGCATCGGCTTCCGACTTCGCATTATTTATAATTGTTTCCGCACTGGTATTTGCTTCCTGGAGAATCTGTTCTACGATATTTTCTAATCCTGTCATATTCTAATCTCCTTCTTATAACCAATCTGTTAAAATAGTGCACTGAAAAGGGCTTATACCGGAACACCATTTACTGCAAGGATTGATACAAGAAGAGCAAGAATTGCGTATGTCTCAACCATTGCCGGGAAAAGCATAGCCTTACCGAACTGTTCAGGCTTCTTTACGATAATACCGATAGCTGAAACCGCTGTCTTTCCCTGATGCATACCTGATGCAAGACCAACAATCGCAATCGGAAGACATGCTGCAAGAATCATAAGACCTGTCTGTGTTGAAAGCTCTGCCGGATTACCTGAAAGCAAGCCAATCTTTGAAAGAGCGATGAACGCAACCAGAAGTCCGTAAATACCCTGTGTACCCGGAAGAAGCTGAAGGATAAGAACCTTTGCAAACTTACTTGGATCTTCACTAACAACGCCTGAAGCAGCCTGACCTGCAACACCTACACCATAAGCAGAACCCATACCTGCCAAAATAACTGCTAAAGCAGCTCCTGTTAATGCTAAAACTGTACCCATTGTCATAATTATTTTTCCTCCTTAATATCTACATATTTCGTATTTTCTTTAAATGGATTAAACGGGATTCCCCCACCTTCATAAAATTTACCAAAGAACTCAACGTATTGAAGTCTACAGGTATGAACATACGCACCCAACATATTTATGGCCAGATTAAATGTATGACCTATAATAAATACGAGGATAAACACGATAACGCCCAATACGCTGTCTCCAACCATACTGCCCATCTGATTTACAACCTGGGCTATAACGCCCGTTGCAAGACCAAGTGCAAGAAGTCTTGAATATGATAATAAATCCGACAACCAGCCTGTTAAATTATATATATCATATAAACCAAGGGCAAATCTAAGAACGGGATTCTTTTTATCCCTTCCTGACATAACAACAATGATTAATGCACCGCCTGCCGCAAGTACATAGCTGAGTGTTTTGACGGCCGGCGAAAAATGAAAGCTCATCTGTGCAATCGACGCAAACAGCTCAGTTGGCATCAGCATCATTACAAGTCCCGTAATCAGCATGAACCATGAAACAACATCAGATATCAATCCGACAATATCTTTTTTCTTTAAGCACATATATCCCTTCAGTGCCAGTCCGCCGTACAAATGAATAAGTCCAAACAGCAGTGAGAACACCAGCATCTTCATCGGATCATCAAGCGGCGCAAACCACACCGGTTTTATCGTTACCTCATGATGGAAGAAGGTTCTGGATACTACATTTACTAAATCTCCAAAATATCCTCCGAACAATATACCCCATACAAGTGTTGATATACCACAATACATAAACAGCCTTATGGATTTCGCCATACCTTCACTCATCTTAGGGAATTTCTTTAATACGATAAAGCATGCCAGAAATACAATAAATCCGTATGCTGCATCCGAAAGCATAAGACCAAATAAAATAATATAGAATATACACATCGGTGTCGTCGGGTCCATCTCCCCTTTGCCTGGAAGGCCAAAGGATTCAAGAACTCCTTCTGCCGAGGCAAATGCCTTTGGATTATCCAGCTTAACAGGAGCTGTCTCATCTTCAGGAATATCCTCTGTTTCTACCATGAGGCTAAATTCGTCATTTAGCTCATTTATTATTTTCTCTTCATCACGCTGCAAAATATAACCCGATATTACAAATGTACTTCTTGACTGAAGCAGTCCTCCTAATATTTCATATTTATCAGCTCTGATTCTATAGTAGTCCGACAGCAGCCTTATATTATCTCTTTCTTTCGCCAGCTCAGAAAGCTTCGCTTTTAATTTCTCTATTCTTTCCTCATACTCCTGAATGTCTTTTTTATATTTTTCTACTTTGCCCTCAGGAGTACGTTTAGAAAAATAGGATATTCGTGTAAAGCCCTCTGCCCTTAAAGCCTCCTCCAGCTTTGCAGTCGTCTGCTTCATACATATTACGAAAATGCAGGTCTGGTCTTTATCTGTTGAAATAACGGTTATATCAAATCCGGATAGCTCAGGCTGACGGTTTACAACCATCTGTTCAATCATATCCTCGGTAAGCCCCGGTCCCATCGTTCCGATTATGACATCTGTGGTTTTTGTTCCTGTAGTATTAATCGGTATATCCATATTAAGCCACGGCTTGAGACCTTCTATTGCTACTTCACATTTATTGATACCAGACTTACAATTGGCTATCTCTTTATTCAGCTCCTGTATATTTTTCACCATTAAATTATATTTTCTTCTGGAAGCTATCATTTCCTGAAGTCTGTCTTCTTCAACCTCTTTTTTACCTTCAAGAGCCGAAAACAACGACGTCTTCTCTGGTGCATACTGCTGCAATATTTCCAGCGCCGCATCCGTATTTTGAACGCGCTTCTCATACTTTGACCTTTGACTCGTGGTATTTATTTTTTTAAATATCTCATCTTCTTCGCCGGAAGTATTAATCTCAACTGCGTCCATAGACTGAAGCTTTTCAAGAATGGCTTTTCTATCCTTCTTCATAGCGCAAATATTGATTTTCTTCATTGCAAGTACTGCCATTTTACTACCTCCCTTCTTTTTATATTTTTAATGCATAATATTCTTTTTGCTACTGTATCAGCTCATTGATTATCATATCCATAGCTGCCGCTTCTTTTTTGGCTGCCGTTTCCCTTAAAGAGCCTATCTCAGCCGCAGCCCTGTCCAAAGCTTTCGTCGTTTGCTTCTCTTCATTTTCCTTCTGCTTAGCTTCCGTGTCCTTAAACTTAGCCTTGGCATCAGCATTTGCCTGCTCAGTTATTTCAGAAGCCTTTTTCTTAGCAGACTCCAATATACCATCCGCTTCCTCTTTGGCCTTCTTGACGATATCATCGGCCTTTGCCTCAGCGTCGCAAACCGTTTTCATGGTTTCCTGTAGCATATGTTTTTCCTCCTTCATTTATTTTGAATTAACACAGTTATTTCTAATATATAATTATGCCAAAACTCAATCATTTTTATTTTATCTTGTGGGCGTTATCTTTTCAAGCAATATTTGGTTATATATGTAAAATTTTACCAATATTTTCCTGAATTTAAGCAATATTTACAAATCTGCTTTTTTATAAAATTTTTATGTTTATTAAACATCAAAAAACATAAAATATCTAATACATATCATATGGTATTTTTGTTTTTTTACTCAAACATAAAAAGCAATATGATGACAGGATTACCATGCTGTTTCAACTACTAGATACCTGTAATTGTAATAATCATACCATTTCAAATTTTGCAGATAAAGTGGCATTATCCTTCAGCAGATTATCCCACCTGTTCAAAGAACAGATTGGAATCCCATTAAAAAGCTATATTCTGCTTCACCAGATGGAACGTGCTTTTCAGGAATTACTTACTGGAAAAAGTGTCACTGGAGCGACCCTGCCTGCCGGATTTGATTCTCCGTCACATTTTGCAGGTACAGTTAAGAGAATGATGGGTATGCCCGTATCCTTATCCCTAAAAGACAGCGAGTTTTTGAAAGTTTATTGAATATTTCTGTTTTATAATGAAGCCATACAAAGAAAGGAGCTTCATTATGAATAAAGAATATTTGGAAGAAACAAAAATATTGAATTACAACGCACCCTCAATTCAAGCGTTCGTACTAAAAAACAAATGGGCAGAACCTGACAATTTTCACAAGATAAAAGCTATTTATGAATTTGTGCAGAATGATATTTTATTTGGCTACAATTCTTCTGATACATTAAATGCAGTACAGGTATTCAATGACGGTATCGGACAATGCAATACAAAAGCGACACTTTTAATGGCATTATTACGGGCTGTCAATATTCCCTGTCGGCTTCATGCTTTTAACGTAATAAAGGATTTTCAAAAAGGCGCTACATCGAATTTTATTTCCCTCGCCGAATGCATTTTTTCAAACCCATGCACAGCAAATGTCAAAGATAAAATATTTTATGTATTCCCATCTCGGCAGAAAGATAATGACAAGAAATGTAAGTAAAGTCAGAGAAAGCTGATTTGTAGAAAATGCAAAAAACTTTTCCGGATGAGCGGTCATGATAGTCTTCTGCAAGTGTAAAGGTGTATAATATAGTGTTTCTGCTTAACTATCGATATTATATCAAATCATGTTACTCAATCATTCCGATTCTTCTGACATGTCTTTCATCATTTGAAAATGGTGTATCAAGGAAGGTATCTACGATCTTGAGAGCATGACCAGCCCCTATTACTCTGGCTCCCATTGCAAGCATATTCGCATCGTTATGTTCTCTTGTTGCCTGTGCGCTGAAGCAATCATGGCAAAGTGCGGCTCTGACACCTTTTATCTTATTTGCCACTATGGATATTCCTATTCCCGTTCCGCAAATAATAATACCTCTGTCACATTCTCCTGATGCCACTGCCTTTGCTGCAGCCTGTCCGTATACAGGATAATCTACTGACTCCTTGCTGTAACAGCCATAATTCTTATATTCCAAACCTCTTTCCTCAAGATGCTTTATTACTTCCTGCATCAATTCATATCCACCATGGTCGCATCCAAGTGCTATCATTTTCATGCCCTCCTATTGTTTCATATTCTTCAAACTTCCTGTATATGTTCTCACGAAACTCATACTTCGCTCCGCTTGTATTACTCTGTATAACTTCCTACTAAGCTCGTACCTCGCTAAGGATACAGTTATTGTTAAGTGTTCACATTAGACCATAATGATTCTGTGTCCTGCTGCCTTGATAAGTCTGTTCATAATGGCATATCCCATATCACCTTCCTCAAAGGACTCACTATATATGTATTCTGCCCCTATATCATCGCAGCTTCGAAGAATTGCATACAAGCCCGCAGATACTGTTATTTCATTTTTCTTACTGCCTGCATCAAATACATTTTCACAGCTGTACAGACCGACATTGTCGGTATCAGCCAGTACTGCTGTCTTGTAACCGTTCTTATTCCTTTCTGCCACAAGTCTTTCTATTTCTCTTACTACATTTTCACGACTGCCTTCCACGATTGTAAGCTGTCCCTTAGGCGCATAGTGTGTATATTTCATTCCCGGCGCCTTAGGTCTAAGCTTCTTGTCCATACACACTATGGCAGGGTCTATTGTCACGTCCCCTAAAATATCCTTTATCATCTGCGCCGATATAAATCCCGGTCTCAAAATCGTAGGCCGGTCTCCTGTAACGTCAACTATGGTTGATTCAATACCGATACCGACAGCCCCACCGTCAAGTATCATATCAATTCTGCCCTGCATATCCTGCATCACGTGTTCTGCGGTTGTAGGGGAGGGTCGGCCTGACAAGTTGGCACTTGGTGCCGCAATAAATACCCCTGAATCCTGAATCAGTTTCAAAGCTGCCGGATGGGAAGGCATCCTTATTGCCACGGTATCAAGACCGCCTGTTGTTGTATCAGGTACAATCTCCTTCTTTTTAAAAATAATCGTCAACGGTCCCGGCCAAAATGCCTCCATTAGCTTTTTTGCCTGTTCAGGCACATCAGCCGCAAGCTCATACACGCTGTCGGTATCCGCTATATGCACAATCAGCGGATTGTCGGACGGTCTTCCCTTTGCACTATATATTTTATTTGCCGCATCGGACCTGAGGGCATCCCCACCCAATCCATATACGGTTTCTGTGGGAAATGCAACAAGCCCACCACGCTTTAATATCTCTGCCGCTATCCGAAAAATCTTTACATCCTCCAGATTCACTTTAGCTACGATCGTTTCCATAATTATAATTCCTTGTTATTCAGATTAGTAATAAGCACCTAAAATATACCATTTCCCATCTATAACACCTAAATATAATGTCTCCGAAGCTGTATATGAATTCAAACTACCAGTAGTATTTTCTGTAACTTCCGCCTTAATAAGATAATCCAATTCACACTCTGTATCATACATCGAATTAAATTGTTTTTCAAATCTGCTCATTTCTGCATCTGAAACCTCTTCACTATCATCAATAGTACAAGAAATAGTAAATGGATCTCCATAATAGCCTGTCAGTGCCTGCCAATATTCCTCTTCTGAGCTATACCCCATATACGCTACAGTAGTATCCCATATCTGCTCACCGGAATCCTCAGGATAATATGATTCCATACCCTTCATGTCCTGATTTGAATAACATTCAAAATATTTATCAAGTATATCCGTATAGCCTTCTTTGTCAAATTTATTCTTTCCGAATACAAACACAGCCAGCAAAATACCTGCTATCACAATAAGCGCCGCCACAATTCCTATAATAAGAGGGGCTTTACTCTTCTTTGGCGCAGCATTTGCAGTCTGTCCCGCCTGCATTCCATAACCATATGGCTGCATCTGTGGATTTGGATAGGGCTGTTGATTTGCCTGAATACCCTGATTGATCTGTGCTTCCGGTTTCACCTGAATGCCCTGATTTATCCTGTTAGCCTGATTTAAATGAAAATCACCTTGTCCATGCACGGCAGACACACTGGATATCTCCCATTCCAGCTTTCGTCTGAATATATCACCTATCATATCAGGCTTTGTCTGACTGTTTATGTTTGATGCCACTGAAGAAAATGCACTATTAAACAGTTTATCTGCCTGCTCCTTATTTTCAATTTCTGACAACATATAGTTATAATCCTGCCATAATAACGTGTGAAGCTGTTGCCAGCTATTTGCATCCCCTGCCACAATTCCTTCTAATATGTTTTGATAATCCATATTCATTCTCCCATACTTTCCTTTTCCAGCCATAATGTTGATTTGTATACTCCTGATACAAACCAGACAAATCAATCTGCTTCTATCAAATATTTTATCCTCATTATTTATACATGTCAATTTCATATTTTACATATAACCCGCATATATTGTAAGGTCAAAACATAAAAAGGAAAATAATTATGAAATCCGTCACCTGCTTGAAACATAATGTTTTATATTTTACATTAGCAATTCTTTCTATATTATGTGCCTTTGTATTATATGGCTGTCACCATCCGGTCAAAAATGAATCCTCACAAAACACATCTAAAGCACTTGATACAAATAAAACTGAAAAAGCAGATGACATTGACTTTATTATAACGATTGACCCGGGACATGGAGGTTTTGATCCGGGAAAGGTAAGTAATGATGGAACAAAGGAAAAGGACATAAATCTTGCCATTTCCCTAAAACTGAAACAAAAGCTTGAAGCAATGGGATTTACAGTATATATAACAAGAGAGACGGATATTGCTCTTAACGACCCTGATGCGGGGAGCAAAAAGATGTCAGATTTGAACAATCGTATTGCTTTTGCCGGCGAAAAAAAATCTAATCTTTTTATCAGTATACATCAAAACAGCTTTTCAGGAGCCTCTGTTCATGGTGCCCAGGTGTTCTATTATGACACTTCTGAGGAAGGTCATCACCTGGCAGAGCTGATACAGGATAGAATAAAATCTGTTGTTGATAAGACAAATGAACGGGAGGTTAAAGGCAATTCAGAATATTTGTTATTGGCAAAAAGCACATGTACCTCCGTCATTGTAGAATGTGGATTTTTAAGCAATGCGGACGAATGTGCCAGACTGTGTGACAATGAGTATCAGGAGCTTTTAGCTACTGCAATTTCAGATGCCGTTATGAGCTATTATCAGGATACACAATAATTCAGCATTTAATTGTAAAATTGTAACAACCAAATTTTCTATAAAACAATAAGGGCTGCAAATGTTACCTTGCAGCCCCAAAGGTCTTTCTATCGTGTTGTTTCTATGCCCCTCATATATATTAGGGTTCGTTTTTTATATCAGCAGAAAATTTACATATATCACCTTCTTTTTTTCAAATTTATCTTCTCGGTCATAAAAGGGATGCAATGTGAATATATTAACCATATATGGAGAAGATATAACGTGGACATCCTTTAAAGTTTTTAATTCGTTTCTACATGGAAAAATCTGAAACAGATGAATAATATAGAAATTTTAGAATTATGAGATTTTATATGACGTCCTGCGAATAATATATTATACGCAATTTAATTACGCAATATTTTACATCCATAATTTACAAAAGCTTTATATTATTCCATAATACAACGAACAATCAAGATAAATTAAACATATTGTATCATGTGACCTTAGTTTGCTTATGCTTACTAAAATCACATACGAATCAGCCTCATTTTATAGTGATGGGATGCATCTTTCACAAAAATTTAATAATTTAAAACCATTTTTTCATAAGATATCCTATTTTACTTATTCATCAAATATGTTAAACTATGTACACATCTTATGGATAGACTAGACTTTATAGTAAAGGGGATGATCCTATTGAAGATTGAACGTTTAAGTGAAAACCAAATAAGATGCACACTTAATAAAGCAGATTTGGCAGAAAAGGAATTAAAAATATCTGAGCTAGCCTATGGAACAGCTAAGGCAAGGGCTCTTTTTAAAGAGATGATGCAGCAGGCATCCATAGAATTAGGATTTGAAGTTGATGATATACCTCTTATGATTGAGGCTATCCCCGTTTCACCTGACTGTCTTATACTGATAGTTACCAAGGTTGAAGATCCTGACGAGCTTGATACACGCTTTTCAAGATTTTCCAAAATTAACGAATATGACCTTAACGATGATGAGGATACCTCCGAAGATGAATATTATATTAATGACAACTCAGATGATGCTCAACAGAATTTTTCAGGCTCTGAACAACAAATTGCACCTGAAACAATATTTGATGCAATTGAAGGTCTGGTAAATACAATTTCCGGACTTGCCGGTGGAAAGGGTGATATGCCTGCTACAGCCGCACCAACAGAAGCTACAGCTTCTGAAAACATTCCTGCAAAAAGAAGTGAGATATTCAGAGTATTTATCTTTGATTCTATAAATACTGTTGTCAAAGCTTCCAAACAGGTAGCCGGATTTTACTTCAGCAGCAATACACTATACAAAAACCCTGTAAATAACAGGTTCTATCTTCTCATAACAAGAGACAATAATTCCGCACCGGAGTTTTCAAGAATATGCAGTATTCTCGGTGAATATGGAAACAGCATAAAAACATCTTATGCCATGCCTTATCATTTTACTGAGCATTACAAGGCAATTATTAGGGAAGATGCTATCCAGACATTGTCTGCTTTATAAAATTAAAAAATAAAGACTGTCGATTCATGTTTCACCATCCATTATGCGGATGAGACTCTCTATAAATCTTCAGTCTTTATTTTTATGATAATAAAATGTCTTTCCGTTTTTATTTACAAATAATATTTTTTCTATGAGATACTTCTAAATATCTATATCATCATTTCCTATTACGGCTTTCGGATTGATAAATAAAAGTTCATTCATATATTCATAGCCATACTTTCTTTCTATGTACTCAGCACACGCTTTTATATAGGGTGCTTTCTCATCTGAATTACTGGCTCCGGTCGCTACAAAATGAACTAATTGATTTTTTAACATTCTCTTGGTAAAGCTTCTGATGTCATGTCCCAATTCGCCTGTCACAGCACATGCACTAATTTGAATATAAGCTCCAAGCTGTATCAATTCCTCTACTTTTTCTTCGTTTTCATCGAGGCACTCATATCGTTCAATATCAGCCACAATCGGTATATATCCATCCATATTAATATCCCTGATTGCTTCCGCCATATTGTCAAAATCCGTATTATAATTAAATTTAATCATTACATATTTGCTGTCCGCCATAGACTCAAGCATTCCGGTAATAATCTTTTCATGAGATTCGCCCGAATATTCTATCTCACACCCCAGATATACCTGAAAATCCTTATCTATTTTTGCCGCCTCACGATTCAGCTGTTCTATAAGTCTGTCCAGTCTGCCTGTATCAGTTAAGGTATCTCTATCGCTATATCTCAGTGTGGCAACAATCGTTCTAATTCCTTCATCATATGCTATTTGAAGCATCTCTATTGCTTCTGCTATATTGCGTGGTCCATCTTCTATTCCTGGTAAAATATGACAATTTAAATCTATTAAACCACTTATATTCTGCCCGGGAGGATTCGCTCCGTCAGTTTTCATACATATCTCCATTCCTTGTTATGAAACAATAAATCCTTACATTCTACTGCTTATTAGCCAGATATTCATTGATTTTTGCTACCAGTTCATCTGCCTCAAGGCCATGAACACCTGCTGCCTCTTCAAGTGTTTCGCCTGCAGCAGCCATGCATCCTATACAATGCATCCCCTCTGCCATAAGGATAGCAGCATTACCTGCATCCACCTCTATAATATCATTTATAAGCATATCCTTACTAATCTGCTTTGCCATCTGTAATGTCCTCCTGTCTCTGTAAATTCCTGTTACCTGTATCCATAAGTAACATGATTTTCATCTTTTAGATGAAATTATATACTTATTATTGTAACTATCATATTATAATATACAGATATTTGAAAGTCCATAACTAATATTGAAATTAAAATTTTTTCGCAGTTATTTTTATATTCCTCCGACAACAGCCCCTGCCATCTGTATATACCAGCAGTCTGTAGCCGGGCGGATAATAGACTGTCAAAATGTACATATTTCCTTGTCAAATAAACCTTTTGTATGAAAAAAAGTACAATATTTTTAGGCTTTTTCAATTGACGTGTATACAATATGCAATTATAATGAAAGCATAGTAATTTACAGAGGTTTATCCCCTCTGTTCGGTAGATTTTTTCTATTAAGATTACAAAATTTTATTTAAAAGGAGGAGTTTTTTAAAATGGAAACAACAGCATGGAATGGTTTCACAGGCGGTAACTGGAAGAAGTTTATCGATGTCCGTGACTTTATCCAGAAGAACTACACACCTTATGAGGGAGATGACAGCTTCTTAGAGGGACCAACACAGAACACTAAGGACTTATGGGCACAGGTTATGGATTTAACCAAGAAGGAAAGAGAAGCAGGCGGTGTCCTTGATATGGATACAAAGGTTGTATCAACTCTTACTTCACACGGTGCAGGATATCTCGATAAGAACAAGGAGACAATCGTTGGATTCCAGACAGATGCTCCATTTAAGAGAGGTATGAATGTTTATGGTGGTCTTCGTATGGCTATGAAGGCTTGTGAAGACAACGGATACTCAGTAGACCCTGAGGTAGTTGACTTCTTCTCAACACACAGAAAGACTCATAACGAAGGTGTATTTGATGTATACGATGAGGAAATCAGAAGATGCCGTACAAATCACATTGTAACAGGTCTTCCTGATGCATACGGACGTGGACGTATCATCGGTGACTACAGAAGAGTCGCTCTTTATGGTACAGACAGACTTATCGAAGATAAGCTTGCACAGAAAGAGTCATTCGGCAGAGTATATACTGACGATGTAATTCGTGGTAAGGAAGAGATTGCAGAGCAGATTAAGGCTCTTAAAGGATTAACAAAGATGGCTTCATTCTATGGCTTCGATATTTCAAAGCCTGCTACAAACGTACAGGAAGCTATTCAGTGGACATATTTCGGATATCTTGGCGCTGTTAAGGAGCAGAACGGTGCTGCTATGTCACTTGGACGTACAGCTACATTCCTTGATATCTATGCAGAGAGAGATCTTGCTGCAGGTACATTTACAGAGGAGCAGATTCAGGAGTTTGTTGACCACTTCATTATGAAGCTCCGTTGCGTTAAGTTTGCTCGTACACCTGAGTACAACCAGATATTTGCAGGTGACCCGGTTTGGGTAACAGAGTCTCTTGGTGGTATGGGTGTTGACGGACGTACATTAGTATCAAAGATGTCATTCCGTTACCTGAACACACTGAACAACCTTGGTACAGCTCCAGAGCCAAACTTAACAGTTCTCTGGTCAACAAGACTTCCTCTCGGATGGAAGCAGTTCTGTGCTAAGATGTCAATCAAGTCTTCATCAATCCAGTATGAGAACGATGATATGATGAGACCTATTCACGGTGATGATTACGGTATCGCATGTTGCGTATCTTCAATGGTTATCGGTAAGGAAATGCAGTTCTTCGGAGCACGTGCAAACCTTGCTAAATGTTTACTTTATGCTATCAACGGTGGTGTTGATGAGTGTACAGGCGTTCAGGTAGGTCCTAAGTATCGTCCGGTTGTTGGCGATGGTCCTCTTGACTTTGATGATGTAATGGCTAAGTTTGATGACATGATGGAATGGTTAGCTAAGGTTTACGTAAGCGCACTTAACATCATTCACTATATGCATGACAAATATGCTTATGAGAGAATTCAGATGGCTTTACATGACAGAGACGTAAAGAGATACTTCGCAACAGGTGTTGCAGGTCTTTCAATCGTAGCCGATTCATTATCAGCTATCAAGTATGCTAAGGTTACTCCGATTCGCAATGAGCAGGGTATCGTAGTAAGCTATGAGACAGAGGGTGATTTCCCTAAGTATGGTAACAATGATGACCGTGTTGATGAAATCGCAACATACATCGTTACAACATTTATGGATAAGATTAGAAAGAACCATGTATACAGAAACGGTGTTCCTACACAGTCAATTCTTACTATTACATCAAATGTAACATATGGTAAGAATACAGGTGATACACCTTGTGGAAGAAAGCACGGACAGCCATTTGCTCCAGGTGCTAACCCACTTCACAAGAGAGATACTCATGGTGCAGTAGCTTCTCTTGCATCAGTTGCTAAGATTCCATTCAAGGATGCTCAGGACGGTATTTCAAATACATTCTCAATTATTCCTGGTGCCCTTGGTAAGGAAGATCAGGTATTTGTAGGAGATATTGATATCGACTTAAGCAAATAATTGCTGGAGGTTTATTATGGCAGACAAAAATCAAGTAGATGACATTGTTGCAATGTTAGATAACATGATGGGTAACGGTCATGGTCACGTTAATGTTTCCATTGATGAAACCGTTGCGGCAGGCCAGAAGACCGAAGAAACATTAGGATGTCTTGACTGTGCAAAAGGGGATCTCGCATGCAGCGTTCCTACTTTAATGGACGGAATGGACGAAGAATTATATAAAGATTAAGGAGGATTAGAATAATGGCAGCTACACAGCAGGTAGACAACTTAGTAAATATGTTAGATGGTTATATTGCAGATGGTGGTTACCATCTCAATGTTAATGTATTAAATCGTGATACATTATTAGATGCTCAGAAGCATCCGGAGAATTACCCACAGCTTACAATTCGTGTTTCCGGTTATGCTGTAAACTTTATCAAGCTTACACCAGAGCAGCAGGCAGATGTTATCTCAAGAACATTCCATGAGACAATGTAATTCAGATACATTTACTGACAAACGATAAAGGCAGGGGCTTATGCCCTTGCCTTTATTATAATAACAGGGAGATTTTAAATGATAGGACACATTCATTCAATAGAAACTTGCGGCACTGTAGATGGTCCCGGTATGCGTTTTGTGGTATTTTTTAAAGGATGCCCCATGAGATGTATGTATTGCCACAATCCTGACACATGGGACATGAAGGGCGGCGAGGAAAAGACTGTAGATGAACTGCTGGAACAATATGAATCACTTAAAACCTTTTACACAAACGGAGGTATAACTGCTACCGGTGGCGAACCGCTAATGCAGATTGATTTTCTGATAGAATTGTTTGAGACAGCAAAAAAACGAAATATCCACACATGTCTTGATACCTCCGGTATCATGTTCAGACGTGATAACCCGGAAACGCTTGCAAAGTATGAAAGATTACTGAAGGCTACCGACCTTATCATGTTGGATATAAAGCATATAGACCCGGAAGAGCATAAGAAGCTGACTAAACAACCCCTCGATAATATTCTGGATTTTGCGAGATATGCAAATGAGCAGGGAAATCTTATTCGTATCAGACACGTTATTGTTCCCGGAATTACCTACATACCGGAATACCTCAAAAAAGTTGGATATTTCATGGCAGAACTTGAAAATGTCAAGCAGCTTGAAGTACTGCCGTATCATGAAATGGGCATACCAAAGTATGAACAGTTAGGCATTGAATACCCTCTTAAAGGAGTAAAGGCTCTTACAAATAAAGAGGCTGCAAAAGCTCAGAATATCATTTTGGAAGCTATGAAGGAACGCCGCTCTGAGATAAATGCAGGGAAATAAGTTTATTAATTTAGAAAGCTTTATTTTCTAAATTAATCTTGTCGAATAAGTGACAAATAATTGAAAATAATTATTATTACTTGATATATGACACATTTTGTTTTAAAATAATTGTATGATTAATATTACTTAAAAGGAGGACAACTAGATGGCATTCGTTATTGGAGATTCATGTATTGGTTGTGGATCATGTGCTGGTTCATGTCCAGTTGGCGCTATTAGTGAAAATGGTGGCGTATTTGTAATTGATGGTTCACAGTGTATATCTTGTGGTGCATGCGCTGGTTCATGCCCAGTTGGCACTATTTCAGAGGAGTAAATCCTATACCACTTTTATAAAAGCCCTAAATGCTACGCTTTTGTATCATTTAGGGCTTTTTTTATATATAGCGTAGTAATTGTCTTTCCGAAGACATAGCTATAGCAGCAATTCTATTGCTCTCTATCGGATATTTAATTAGCCACATAGCTATATAGTTCATTTCTGCCCTCTTCCATCATTTCCTCATATACAGTTCGGGATTTTACAATCTCTTCATCCAAAACGGGATCATAATATCTTACATCCGTGCTATTATAGCTAACCACTAATACATATCTTCCATCACTGATTCGGCTGATTACCGGTATATTATTACCGACATAACCCAATACAAGTTCAAGGCTAAGGCCTGATATATCGACTCCCTCATACTTACCATATGAGTTCAAAACCTCTGTTGCATCTGTATAACCTGTAAGTTCGTCATAATCAACACTTACGCCCTGATAGTTAAGCACCATATACAAACAATCCTGAAGTGAGGCGGCTACATCTTTTGAGCTATGATGAAATATTGCCGATGCTATGGTGTTGTACTCTTCGTTTTCTGACTTTCTATATATTACTTCACCATTTTTAGATACAACAATTCCCGATATATCTATTGCATAGTTGATGGCATCCCCTGCCACAGCATATATCTTTGCCAATCCCAGATTGTCATATACCATATAGTTGGCACCATCATTTGGTACTGATACCACCATACTTACCACCTCATCCTTTACTTTATTTTTTGTAATATAAAGATTAGGAACATAAGTAAGATATATTCCATTTGGGAACGAAAAATAGAGCTTTGAATATCCAGTATCGGATATTCTGAATTTTACATCTATACCCGGATTTTCTTCATCCTCTTTAAATGTAATGAAATCATCCGAATCTGCTACAAAGCCTTTTCCTGTTTTTTTACATCTGGTTAGGTATAGCAAGTCCGTCTCTATATCCACCTGTGCAACATAATAGTCCGATTTTTTATATTCTTTTATCTGATTTCCATTCTCATCCATTATATATATACGGGCTGCCGGTATAATATCCTTATAATCATCTGATAATCGCGTTCCTTCAAAAGATTTCGTATCTTTTATAACATTACTGTCAGTTATGTCTGCTACACCATATACCATATCGGAATCCTTAAATCCATAGCATATCAGGCACTCATTTGCAGAAGCAGTTATCTCATAGCAATTTCCTGTCTTAAGATTTTGCAGCATCAGCTTATTATTTTCGGTCTGATTATCACTGACGCCATAAGCTATAACCTCCATATTATCCGAGGCATAAATACTATTTGCTGATAAACCATCAACAAGATATGAAATCTGCTTATTTGTAACATCAATTTCACTTACTTTATTTCCCAACATAAAATAAAAACTGGAACCATCATAATAAGTAAGCTTTGATACCTGACTCTTCATTACTTCATACGGAACATTATTTTCTACAAATAAAATCTCATCCAGTTCAAGGCTCTCGGAATTGAATTCATACAATGCTATACCCAGTCTGCCTTCATGTATTCCTCTATTCATATATCCATACACGGCGAAGCATATATTGGCTTCATCATCCATGGATATAATATTTATATCATAATTGTCATAGGTATTGGTAGCATTTTCAAAATCATCCATCCAAAAGCTATATACCAGCGATATCTGATTTTTACTGTAATTATACATCCACAGCTGGCCATTTCTTACAAACGCCAGTTTCTTGTTATCCGTACTATATCTATAGTCAGGAAACGGGTCAGATACGATACCTATCTCGTAAACATTATTGAAAGAATCAACATCATTTCTGCTGAAATATTCATCTACATATCTGTCAAAATTCATAAGAAAAATATTTCCGTCATTATAGCTGACTTGATAATATTCCTTGGTCGTATAATAGCTGGTTACATCTTCTCTTGTAGTTGTCATCATTTTATAGTCCAGCTCTATTATCGCATAATTGGCATCTATCTCCTTAATGCTCGGTATGATAGATGTAATTACCATCGGATTTATCCCATTCCATGTTATATATTCGTAAGATGAGCCCAAATTTACATGACCAAGTCCATAGTCAGGAAGAGACTCATGTTCATGGCTGTTATACTCCTCTTGATACGGATATATGACAGACTCCTCTTTATTCCCTTCAAAATCATATGTGGCAGCATGAAAATTATCCACGAATTTCAATAAGGAATCCGCATGATAATCTTCATTTACTACCACTCTCGTATAATATCTTATTATCTGCTCATCATCACCTGTCAGCTTAATAACAAGCATATATTCCATGTCCGGCTCTATATCCATGGATATATTTACTTCAAGCCATTTATTGCCTTCCGTTCTATCCAAAACTTCAAGCTCACCATTTTCTATAAGAGAGTCTCCGGCTATCGACCTCAATTCATACGCATAAGACTTTGCATAATCCCTTTTGTCATCTATTACTATAGAAACCTTTTTGTTCTCATCAATAGGTGTTATGCTGTCTCGAAGTAATGTAGTATCTACCGGAGCAGTATAACCATGCATGCAGTTAATATAACTATCTCCATACCTTATATACGCAAGTGGAAGCTGTGCCTCCTCCATCTCCGTTGCCAGATTTTCATATGCTCTGTTTTGAAATTTATCAAAAAAATGTACAGCAACAACAAATACAATTATTATTATTATTACTCTAATTAGTACATTTGTAATTTTCTTCACTAATAAAACCTTCTTCTTCGTCTCCTGTGTCTGTCTCGTCTACAAAAAAATTCATTACAAACCAGAAGTTCAATAATATTCCTCATCATACAATTTACACAGCCCGGTCCCTGTGGCACATACGGTGGCGGATTAAATGACGCTGCCATATCATCCGATTCTGTAGAATAATCAGGAAATTCTACGTCGTCCTTAATATCCATCTTCTCATATACATCTCTGGCTATTTTGCGCATCTGTTCTTTGTCAGGATATTCTGCCAACATAGGACTGCCCTCGTATTCCAGCTTGTCGCACTCATCCTCCACCATTGCACTAATCATACGAATTTTTCCGGGATACATTTCCTTAATTATGTTAAGGTCGCGCCACGCTTCATCAATATCTGTATATGGATCATCCGGTAACAATATTCCAGACATACCCATTTTCATATTATACACATTACCATTATTTATTAACCCTCTAAGATTTTCATCCTCCGGATTATACGGAATATACCTGTAATCGTTATTCATACAAATCTCCCTATTCGCAATATTATCTATTATTCTAATATGCAAACAGGGAGACTTATGTGATAATTAATCACCAAATGAAATTCCTAATGTTCTTGCCTCTTTAACAATATCATCATCCGGCAATACATATTTCAATTTACCTGCCGATTCTGAAAGTGGTATAGCAGTCACTTCATTATTAAGGAATACTACAAGCTTTCCAAAATCCTTAGCCTTAATTAATTCAGCAGCCTTGGCACCGAATCTTGACGATATTACCCTGTCATATGCATCAGGACTTCCGCCCCTCTGAGTATGTCCCGGTATAGCAATTCTTATATCCTGTGTTGTAAATTCCTTCAGTTTGTCTGCAATTTCATATGCAACTGACGGATAAGGTCTGTTTGCAATAGCCTCTTTTCTCTTCTTTTTAGGAAGCTCCGCAACTTCCTTTGAGATAGCCCCCTCCGCAACTGCAAGAATGGTAAAGCCCTTCTTATTCTTCGTTCTCTTATTGATTGCTTCATATACCTTATTAATATCATATGGAATTTCCGGAAGAAGAATCACATCTGCTCCACCGGCAATACCGGCATGAAGTGTAATCCAGCCTACCTTATGACCCATAATCTCAATTATAAAAATTCTATTATGGGAAGCTGCCGTTGTATGAATACAATCAATTGTATCGGTTGCAATATCGACTGCGCTCTGGAAACCGAATGTCATATCGGTTCCCCACAAGTCGTTATCTATAGTCTTCGGAAGACCTATTACATTCAGTCCCTCTTCACTAAGGAGATTTGCCGTTTTCTGAGACCCATTACCACCTAACACACACAGGCAGTTAAGCTTAAGCTTTTTATAGGTCTCCTTCATTGCCTTTACTTTGTCAAGTCCGTCTTCCGTAGGTACACCCATTAATTTGAACGGCTGTCTTGAGCTTCCTAAAATAGTACCACCCTTTGTTATAATTCCCGAAAAATCTGACGGCTTCATCTTCACGTAATTTCCACGCATAAGTCCCTTATATCCCTCAAGAAATCCGTAAATCTCAACCTCATCAAAGAGTTCATAAAGCCCCTTTGCAATACCTCTCATGGTAGCATTTAAAGCCTGACAGTCACCACCACTGGTAAGAAATCCAACTCTTAACATACTTCTACACCTCTTTCTTTGTAAATTATAAATAAACCCTGCCTTCAAGCGCACGAAGCAAGGTTACTTCATCTATACACTCTAAGTCACCACCAACCGGTACACCACTGGCTATACGGCTGACCTTTATACCTGCCGGTTTTACCAGCTTGGAAATGTACATTGCCGTTGCCTCGCCCTCAGGGCCTGACCCTGTAGCTATAATCAGCTCATCTACATCCTCCTGAAGCCGCTTCATCAACTCTGCAATCTTAATATCTGCCGGTCCTATCCCAAGAGCGGGGTTAATCACGCCATGAAGTACATGATATACACCCTCAAAGCTTCCGGTCCTCTCATAAGCAGCCAAATCTCTCGGCGTTTCAACCACCATAATTAATTTATGATTTCTGCCCGGAGCACTGCATATAGGACACATTTCCCTGTCTGTAATAGTATAACAGCATTTACAGTATTTTATATTCTTTTTTGCTTTTATAATAGAATCAGCCAAGGCAACAGCACTCTCCTCCGGCATATTAATGATATGAAATGCCAGTCTCTGTGCGGACTTTGAACCTATTCCCGGAAGTCTGCCCAGCTCCTCTATCAATTTATTGACTTCTCCACCGTAAACATCCATTAGAACGGTAATCCTCCAAGTCCTATACCACCGGATATCTTAGACATATTGTCATTGTAATCCTTATCCTGCATTCTAAAGGCCTCATTAACCGCAGACAAAATAAGGTCCTCTAATGTTTCAATGTCCTCAGGATCTACAACTTCAGGATTTAACTTTATCTCCATAAGCTCTTTCTTGCCTGATACCTTAGCTGTAACAACTCCGCCACCAACCGAAGATTCATACACCTTATCTTCCAGCTCCTTTGTAGTCTCCTCCATCTGCTTCTGCATTCTCTGTGCCTGTTTCATGAGATTGTTCATATTACCAGGCATCATTCCTGCATTAAATCCTCCTCTTTTAGCCATTGTTAGTCCTCCTTATATTCGCATTACTATTTGAAATCTATCTTAAAATTTATCTTTAAAAGATTATTTTCATCCGCAGTTTTCCGGGCTTCATTGTCATTTGAAATAACTCTTAAAGCAATATTTACGCGCCTGCCTGTAGCCTCCTGAATATGCTCCTTAAGTACAGCCATGCGTTCCTTATCCTTGAAATATTTTATCGCACTCTTACTCTCGGGTTCATCTATAAATGTAAGAAGCAGGCTCTTTTTATCCTCATCAAGGTTGATTCTTGCCTTATCAAGGAATGTTTTTGTAATTCTTTGATATCCTGCAGTAATAATATCCCACTGCTCAACAAATTCCATCAGCTCATTATAGTCTGCCTCTGGAAGTGTATTCTTAAGATTATTCGAGAGCTTCATGCCGGCATCCTCAATAGACTCTGTCTCATCTGACTGAATATCTCCAATATAACTGCCATTAGCTGGTATTTGTGCCATCAGCTGCTTTACTGTCTCCTCCGAAACACCAGCAGTAAGATTCCCTTGTTCAAGCTTTTTCTCAAGCACTCTGATTCTGTCCAACAGACTTTCATAATCAGTCTCCATCTCAGGTTTGCACAGCTTTATAATGGCAAGCTCCAACACCACTCTCTTCTGAGCTGCATATTTTATATTTGCACCTGTATCTGAAAATACATTTATATATCGTATTATTGTCTCTGTTTCCATACTATCTGCCAGAGCTTTGATTTTCTGCAGATTCTCAGCCGACATATCCAGCTTCTTATCTGCATCAGCTGATACCTTCACTAAAAGTATATTCCTCAAAAACCATGTAAATTCACTGACAAATCTCGACAACTCACTACCTTGCCATACAACCTCATCAATTACATCAACGGCACCTGATACATCAAGCTCTATAACTTTACTTAACAGCTTTTCAAATATGTCTATATCAACTGCACCTATGGTTTCCAATACCATCTCATAGGTAAGTCCCTGTCCCAAATTAAAGGCTATACACTGGTCAAGAATACTCAAAGCATCTCTCATGGAACCATCTGCCGCCTTAGCAATATAATCTAAAGCCCGCCTTTCAGCCTCTATCTTCTCTCTGCCCAGAAGCACCGTCAATCTATTTGATATGGTCTCTACAGATATCCTTCTAAAATCATATTTCTGACACCTTGAAGATATGGTTATAGGAATCTTATGAGATTCCGTTGTAGCTAAAATAAAGATAACATATGAAGGCGGCTCCTCAAGTGTCTTAAGAAGAGCATTAAAGGCTCCTGCTGAAAGCATATGAACCTCATCAATGATATAGACCTTATATCTGCCCTCCGTAGGAGGATACTGTACTTCTTCACGAATTTGTCTGATATTATCTACACCATTATTTGATGCCGCATCTATCTCTATCACATTCATAGATGCCCCACTTGCAATCGCTTTACATGTAGCACACTCATTGCACGGACTTCCATCAACAGGGTGCTCACAGTTGACCGCTTTAGCAAACAGCTTCGCTATCGATGTCTTTCCTGTACCTCTTGTTCCACAAAACAAAAACGCATGTCCCACTCTATCGTTTTTTATCTGATTTTTCAGCGTTGTAACAATATGGTCCTGTCCCTTTACTTCTTCAAATGTATCGGGCCTCCATTTTCTATATAATGCCATGTATGACACGGTACTTCCCTCCGAATTTCATTATATCAGCACACTATAATATATTATATCTGAAAAGCAGTTTTATATCAATGAGTTATTCTGCAATAAAAATAATATTGAATCACTTTTTCTCTTTATCGGATAATCCAAGGAGTTCCAAACAACCGGTTACTCTATACCTTTACGCAATTTTATGTAACCACGCTATAGCTTACACTGCCGAAGCTTATGATATCCCCTTGATTTACTCTGATTGGGTATCCATTTTTAACAAGGCAATCATTGATATATGTTCCATTTGTTGAATCCATGTCTTCTATTATTAAATTATTATTACTTGTATATATCTTTGCATGAATACGGCTCACAGCCTTATTATCTATTACATAATTTGCATTCACTCTATCACGACCTATTATAACCGGTGAAGTATATATATCTATAGATGTTGATGCTTCCTGAGAGCATGGTACTAACCTATAATGTCTCCTACACTCGCTTTCATTTTTGGATGCTTCGGATGTCATAATCCTTTCGCTCCCATCTATCAGAACTGTGGTATCTCCTTCGTAATCCGTCACCATTATATTATTGCTTCCACCATCCATAAGCACTGTAGTGTTTAACTCATTATCCGCAGATATTTTATTATTTAACGCATTGCCAGAAAACGTCATAGCCTTTTTCGGATTGAAAATTGGCATTTCATTCTTCTTAGTATCTGAGACCTCAATCTGAAGCTTATTTCTACCTATATCTTCGATTAAAGGTTTTCCCGAATTAAAATCATCCTTTCCCATCTCTTCCACTTCGACAGTCTCCTCTGCTTCATGTTTGGTCATCTGTAAATATGCAAAGCATTCAATAGCAATCATTATAAGAACACCCATAATCAGCTTAACATATTCAATTTGTCCTTCATTCCTATGCTGTATCAATGTTATAACAAGTCCTGCTATACCAGTAAGTACTATAGCGATAAAACACATGCCCTTCGCATTTCTCTTTCTGCCACACTCACAAAGCTTTTCAGGCTCTACACAAACGATATCCGGTTCCTTTGAAAACAACATATCTAAAAGCTTTTCCTGTTCATCTTTATTTTCTTTAGCTTCCTCATACTTATATGCTTCTTCTGTCGATGTTACACATCTATCCTCTTTGCCAATATTCTGTTCCTGAACTGTTTTTCTGCAGACACATATATGATTTTCAATTTCTTTTATATCATAATTGGATTTTGATACTATATCATATATACCATATGCTATATCCACAGCCTGATGATCCCTGTGATTTATATATTTGATACATTCCTCCATCATCTTCTTAATCTGTTTTCGTATGTCCACTTCATAATTAGGGCAAAATATAAAACAAAACCTGCTTTCAGTCATATTAAAATATATATTTTTCATATCAATTATCAAATTATCAGGCTCCAATATATACATTTTCATTTCATAAATAAGCTTTATTAAAGAAAGAAACATATCTGTCAAATATTCTAATGCAAGAATTTCTCCTTGTATAAGCTCTGCTAATTGCATGTATCCGTTTATTCTATAATAAATCATTCTTGCTTCATTGAGACTTCTAAATTCAAAAGGCAGCAATCCTTCTATATCATTGTTGTGAATCATATTGATTTCATAAGAATCGGGAGCTACTGATGTATCATCTATAACAAGATATGAGTTTATTCCATCAGTTCGATAACTCATTTCCATATATCTGCCACCTCCTCAGATTATTGCTTGTATCTCTTATTTCCTGTTTTGCCTCATATTTATCCTTATCAACCTTATCCTCCAACATAATGACTCCCTTTAAAATATTTTCATAGCTCACCTTTATCGAAAACTCTCCTCCGCCAAATGTCTTAAGATTATTAATAACCGTATTATTTTTCTTGTTTTCCTTAATCTCTACAGTTATTTTTTCCACAAGCTTCATCATTTGATTTGCATGTTTTTCTATTTCGCTCTCTATATCCGATATATAATTCTGTTCCGAATTTAAAATGTAAGCCTCCTTTGTATATAAAGCATTATAAGTCTCACCCATTGCAATACTTTTATTCATTACATCAACAAACAAACCTATACAAAAAAATATAGTTCCTACTAAAAAAGGAGCTATAAAGCACATCTCTATTATTATGCTGCCTTCATTACTATTCTTTATCATCTCTTTGCCTGTTTTTTTAATTTTTATATCCTTTTTATTTCTCACACTACATCTCCTGTTTTATATCAGGTGGGAGATTGGACTCCCACTGATGTAAATTTGTTACTCGCCGCCTATAGAGGCGGGAGTCATCTCCCATCTGATATACACACATGCTAATACCCTCAATTAAAAATTCCCTGAAAATCTCATCCTTTACTTTCCGCAATTACTGCATTCTGTAAGATTTTGACATTCACTTCTCTTCACTCTGTACACAGTTCTTTTTAATCCCCTGCATAATCTTGAATAATGATATCTGTCACCTGCCTCTGTTACATACAATATACTTTTTGACCCACCATTTTTTACGCAAAGCTCACAAGGAGACAAATTATCATACTGCACAGAAAGACTCATTGCATTCACCATTTTTACTGTAAGCTTTATATGATAACAATTTCTTGTAGTGTGATATACGGATTCATTTTCTGCTATGTAAACATATTCATCATTAGACTCCCCGGAAATAATACACCCACCTAAATATGCTCTCTGACGGATTTGTTCTTCTATTGAGGTTTTGAACTCCCCAAAAAAAGGAACATCTACTTTAAGCTGATACGCAATATTAAAATATATGTATTTATTTGACGCATTAAGTTCAGCTCTTGTAACCATTATTCCGGATGTCCCACCCACCACATATTGATTTACAAAATCCCTGTCATCAATATATTCAGACATTTTTCCGGTAGCTGTTGCTATATTTACAGCCGTACCGGTCAGATTATTCTGATAATCTGCATCCATCAAATTTCCTACCTCATTATATAGATACGAATATTCAGCCAAATATCCTGCGGTCTCCTGCATGGCTTCATATACTATTACCTTAGTACATAACATGCAGCCCATGTTATATATAAACAACATTGCGAACATAAATATCGGCAGTATAAAGGTTGCTTCAACTGTTGCGCTGCCTAAATTATTTTTGAAAAGGTGAGTCCTGAACATCCTCTTATTGCCGCTTAAAGTGTCAAACGCTTTTATAAAATGGGTATGTGCTTGGAGAGGCTTGTTTCCATTTTTTCTATTAAAATTTTGTAATAAACAATAAGAGGACATACAGCACCCACCTTTCCCTTTCAATAACCTGCTTCCATAGAAATATTATATTTATAAATGTTGTCATCTACAGCATTTACATCTATATGCGACTTAATAAATGACATATATCTTCCACTACATATTCCGCTTATATCAAATGTCCATGCATAAAGCATATTCTCCATTAGAAAATCTTCGTCAAGCTGTCTCATGTTTAGCTGAATTATATCTGCCATTCTGTAATACAACCTTTGAATATTCTCAGCCATAAGTATCATTAGAAAACCCTTATAATCAATACCTGCCGCTCCTTCATAATCAATGCTTTCGATTTTTCCTATACTTCCAAGATTTTCTATATCCGTAATCCATGTTTCCGCGCTTTTTATATACGGTATTTTATTGCCCGCCAAAAGGGATTTAACCTCCACAATGGTCTCTGCATAAGACCAACATCCTATAAGCAGATATTTAACTGCTGCATAGGAAACTCCCGGAATCAGCGAAAGCGTTATGGCTATTGCTTCTATCTTGCTCAGCCTTGCTTTATCTGTCAAAAGATAAATAAAATTAAACGGAAGACGATGAAGAATTATTTTATTTATAACAGACGACAAATTATCATAATCATTATTGTTGCCACAAATAAGATATTCAACTTCACATTTCATCGGATTGTTATAGCCTTGCTTACATGTGTAATAATCAAAGCATTCTAATCCATAGGCTATTCCATAATAATTTTCCTGAAGTGGTAATACACAATCATAATCGGATGTTCCAAGCTGTGACTCTAATATATCAATATTCTCAAGATTGATTTCTGTATCCACGGACTCCGATATTCCCTGTTTCTTTGACGGATAATTATCCAAATCAAATTCATTTTTGGAAGGAACAGTTCCATCAGGTGTAACTATAGAAATCAGTCCACTACCCATACCTTCTCTCAGAACATCTCTGGGGTCTTCGCCTTTCCAATCACTTTCACTTTCATTTTCTTCGTTTTTCCCTGTATTTATAGCATACTGTGCTTCTTCTGACACATCTTCGATATTCATAATCATATCAAGCAAATCATCAACAGCCGAAATCTCTGAATATATTTTCATATACTCTACAATTTCATTTTTAAGAGGCGTACAATCTTCTTGAAGTACGCCTACTGTGCCGGTAAGTATTATATCCGTCAACAATATATCGGAACCCCCACCATGACTGAGCGTATATTCCATGTATTCAGACACACATTTTTCCATAGCGGCTTCTCCTTGCCCTCCAAAGCTTCCGTCAAGTAATAAAAGGTGATAATTTTTAAAAAGCTCTGCTTGATATCCTGCTTTCAAATCTTCCATAGCACCATTTGCCCCACAAGAAAATATTACCTTTCCTGCATTTATCCGTATTACTTCCAATACCGTCAATCCAATAATCAACATTACAGCCATAATCAAGCTCAAGAAGACCGTAATTTGTCCTCTGTTATTCACATAAATGCCCCCTTAACAAATTTTTATACTTTTACAATATTTCCCCATATATCAGATGGGAGATGACTCCCGCCTCTATAGGCGGCGAGTAACAAATTTA
>CAZATW010000023.1:0-36956 GCA_964488185.1 uncultured Coprococcus sp.
AAATATCATTGAGAAAAACAAAGAGAAAGTTGCCAACGATTACTTGACACAAACTGGTATCAGCTGATATTTGACAGGAACAGATGCTTGAGGCATTTGATGACAGTAAGAATGAAGGCCATGTATATGCATTTTAAGGGAAAGAAGAAAATAAACTGGAAAAATAAATGCTTGACTAAAGCCATATATATCTTTATTATATAAGTTAAAACAAGGTGCGCTCAGGTTATGGGAGCACCTTTTTAGGTGTATAAGGGAGGTCATATGAAAGAACAAAAGAATCGAGGGAAATTTACAGGAGGAATCGGATTTGTTTTTGCTGCTGCGGGGAGTGCAGTAGGTCTTGGAAATGTATGGAGATTTCCATATCTGGCGGCAAAGGATAACGGTGGAGTATTTATTCTGTGTTACATAATATTAGCTCTTACCTTTGGTTTTGCAATGCTGACTACGGAGATTGCCATCGGAAGAAAGACAGGACAAGGTCCGCTTACTGCATATGGGAAGATACATCCAAAGTGGAAAGGTATAGGATTTTTTGCATGGCTCGTTCCGATAATTATATTGCCATATTATTGTGCAATAGGTGGCTGGGTACTGAAGTATTTCTCCGTATTTACCACAAATAACAGTAAAGGGACAGCAGAGGATGATTATTTTACGGGATTTATAGCCTCCGATATAAGTCCAATGGTGTTTATGCTGATTTTCCTGTTTATAACGGCAGTAGTTGTTTTTTGCGGAGTTGATAAAGGTATTGAAAAACTCAGCAAATTTCTTATGCCGATACTTCTGTTATTGATTATCGGAATATCCATTTATTCGCTTACAATATCACATACGGATGCGGACGGAACAGTAAGAACAGGTTTGGATGGACTTAAGATTTATCTGATACCCGATTTTTCCGGAATGAATTTGAACGATTGGTTTATTGTAATCATGGACGCTTTGGGGCAGTTGTTTTTCTCAATTAGTGTAGCTATGGGTATTATGGTTGCCTACGGTTCCTATGTTCCCAAGGAAACAAATCTAATGAAGTCCATTAATCAGATAGAAATTTTTGATACTGTTGTAGCCCTTCTTGCCGGACTTATGATTGTGCCTGCTGTATTCGTTTTTATGGGTAAGGATGGTATGGCTCAGGGACCGGGACTGATGTTTGTATCCCTGCCAAAGATTTTTGATGCGATGGGTAGTATGGGCGTAGTGATAGGAATGGTATTTTTCCTTATGGTTTCATTTGCAGCAATCACCTCTTCCGTTTCGGTTATGGAAGCAATCGTATCAGGAATCATGGATAAGTTCAAATTGGGAAGGAAAAAGAGTGTAGTAATTGTTACACTGTATGCACTGATAGCCGGAATCGTTGTTTGCCTCGGTTACAATAAGCTGTATTTCGAGGTAAAGCTTCCAAATGGTTCCACAGGTACGATACTTGATATCATGGACTATATCAGTAACAACTGTCTGATGCCGCTTGTTGCATTGCTTACCTGTATATTGATTGGCTGGGTAGTGAAACCGAAAATTGTTATAGACGAGGTAACAGAAGGCGGATATAAATTCGGCAGAAAGACACTTTATGTAATCATGATTAAATTTGTTACACCGATTTTGTTATTGATTCTGCTCCTTCGTTCCGTAGGTCTGTTGTCATTTTAAAATGAATTTGTAACGATTCAGAAAGTAAAAATGACTGAGGAATTGAACATATATAAAGAATATTATATAATTCAGAAATGATGAAAAAGGTTCCGGTATAGTAAAATATATTGGAGCCTTTTTCTGTATTCAATATTCAGCATTACAGAGCCGAATGATAAAGGTATTGCATATGTAAATAAATCATTTGCGTCAGAAGAAAATATGTTAAAGATTATATAGATAAAGGCACGATAGGTGTGTATGTAAATACGATTAATAGGAGAAGTGAAGAGAAAATGCTACTATTTCCCAATATGTTTTTAGGTTTAAGTGAATATCCATATAACAGCTGTCCGGTTAACTCAAAACATTCGGTTGACATATAACTTACCAGTAACAGTTAAAGATTTTTTAATAATTTCCATGATAGACTGCCATCATAGAACATGAAAGGGCAGGCATTTTACAAATGCCAAGCTTGTGAAAGGAGAAAAATAACATGCTTTTTAGGATGCTTATCAAAAATTTAAAGCAGAAAAAGTCAATGAATATCATACTTTTGTTATTTGTTATATTGGCGGCTGCGTTTATCGCTACAAGTATCAGTAACATGGTGGCAGTTATGAACGGCACTGATTATTTCTTTGAACAGTCAGAGCTTGATGATTACATAATCTTAACCCTAAGGGGTGATAAGAACGCTGATCCTTCAAATGGTGAGAATGTAGAGAAATTTCTGGACAGTAACAAATGGGTTGACGGATATGGTATTGATGAGAATATGTATCTGACAAACAAGAATTTTGAAATTGAAGATAGAGAAGAGATAAAATTAAATGCTAGCATGATTTTATCCTGCTTCAAAATGAATCAGCAGAAATATTTTGATAGTGAAAACAGGGAAATAACATCCATGGAGAATGGAACGGTTTATATACCTTATTCGTTTATGGATGCGAATGATTTGAAGGCAGGAGACAAAATAACGATTACTGATTTAAAAGAATTTCAAAAAGAATTTGTAATAAAAGGGTATTTCAAGGATGCAGCTCTTGGTGCTGAAATGATGGGAACCCACAGATGTATCTTTAGTGAGGAGGATTTTGCGGAGATTCTGTCAGACAGCAGTTTTGCTTATGGAAAGATGTATTCCATAAAAACAAATAATCTGAAAGAATTTAAAAACGATTACAATAAAGCGGATATCTATCAGGTTTTTAGCTGTGATCAGAATACCATAAAATTAACATATATTATGGACATGATAGTGGCAGGTGTGCTTCTGATGCTATCTGTTTGTCTGATTATAATATCGGCGGTTATGATGAAGTTCGTTATTGTCTTTACAATAAACGAGGAATATAAAGAAATTGGTATTATGAAGGCAATCGGTATTCAAAATAGTAATATTAGAAGGATGTATGTTATCAAGTATTTTGCCATAGCAGTTGTCGGTTCGGCTATAGGATTTGCAATATCGATACCATTTGCAAGCTTACTGCTAAAAAAGGTTGCAAAAAATATTGTTACAATGGGAAATAAAAGCAGTATGCTGATAGAGCTTGCCGCCAGCATCGCCGTTGCAGTTATTATTGTGCTGTTAGCCTATGGAAGTACCAAAAAAGTAAAGAAGCTTACACCGATGGATGCAATCAGAAACGGCAATAACGGAGAACGCTTCCGTAAAAAGGATATTCTTAAGCTGAAGGGTTCGAAACTGAAGCCGACAACCTTTATGGCATGTACCGATGTTTTAAGTGAAATCAGAAAGTATGTGGCACTTTTTATAACAAGCATCGTTGGAATATGGCTTCTTGTTATGCCGATCAATACAATTAATACGCTGAATTCGGACAGTATAGCAGGTACGTTCTCATTGCAGTCATGTGACATGTGGATAATAACCGATGAAATAGAGGAATGGGCCATCACAAAGGATATCAATGCCATGGAAGAAGGTATGGTGAGATATAAGAACAAGCTTGTAGAGGCAGATATTCCTGTTGAGAAGATATTTATGGAGGTTATGTTCAGATTTCGGATTACCAAGGGTGATAAAGCGTTTAATTCTACGGCTTTTCAAGGTATTCATACAGATACAACAGGCTACGCATATGAAGAAGGTACAGCTCCTATGTATGAGAATGAGGTAGCTCTTGGTTATGCCACGGCAGAGGCGATAGATGCAAGGCTTGGAGATACGGTTTATATAACAATGAATGGGGAGAAAAAGGAGTATATCGTATCGGCACTCTATCAAAACATGAATAATATGGGTGAAGCGATTCGATTTCATCAGGATGCAGAGCTGGATCCTATGGCTATCAATGGAGTGTTTGGCGTGCAGGTATCCTTTGGAGATGGGTATGACAGTGATGTGAAGGAGCAATATAGAGAAAAAGCTGCTGCCGTATTAAAAAATGCAAATATACAGACCATGAGAGAATTTATTGATAATATGATCGGTGGGGTATCAGGGCAGCTTGAATCCCTGAAATTACTGATTCTTGTCATTGTGATATTAGTCAATATTCTTGTCGTTGTTCTTATGCAAAAGATGTTTTTAATCAGGGAAAAGGGAACGATGGGAATGTTAAAGACAATGGGATTTACAAACGGAAATATCATGGCATGGCAGACCAAACGAATTGCGGTTGTATTATTTGCGGGTATGCTGATTGGATGTATAACCGGAACCCCATTTTCAAGAATTACAGCAGGTCAGATATTTAAAATCATGGGAGCACCTCATATAGAATTTGAGGTTAAGTCTTTGGAGGTATATTTTGTGTATCCCTTGATTGTATTTATTGCAACAGTAATAATTTGTATTCTCACCATGCTTAAGGTAAGAAAGGTAACAGTTCATGATATCAGAGGAGAGGAATAGGAGGAATAAAGCAATGGCACAGGCACTGAGAGTAGAGGATTTATGTAAGACATATATCGTAAATAAAAGGCAGAATAATGTACTGAAAAATATATCATTTACTATTGAAGAGGGAGAGATGGTGGCAGTTATGGGACCTTCCGGCTCAGGGAAATCTACACTTCTGTATAGTGTATCAGGTATGGACAGACCGACAGAGGGAAAGGTGTATATAAAGGATATGGAGCTTACCGGACTTTCTGAAAAGGATATGGCAAATATGCGGCTTGCCCGTATGGGTTTTATCTTCCAGCAGATGCATATGTTAAAGAATTTGAATATAATGGACAATATTGTTCTTCCGGCATATCAGCTGCATAAAGGTAAGACAGAACGGGAAAAAATTGACTCGTATGGAACTGAACTTATGAGGAAGCTTTCCATAACCGATATTGCTAAAAATGATATCACCGAGGTTTCAGGAGGACAGCTGCAAAGAGCATGTATTTGCAGAAGTATCATCAACAATCCTGATATATTATTTGCTGATGAGCCGACAGGTGCTTTAAACAGAAGCTCATCAGAGGATGTAATGAAGGAACTGGTACGTATTAACGAGGAGGGTACAACCATTATGCTGGTTACACATGATTTGAAGGTGGCAGCAAAATGTACTAGAATCCTTTATATACTTGATGGTAAAATAGAGGGAGAGCTTGCGCTCCCGTCAATGAAGGAAAGCAGCAATGTGCGTGACAGGGAGAATCAGTTAAATCATTGGCTGATTGATATGGGCTGGTAAATATTTGAAAATTATCGCCTGTTGCAGTACGAATAGAATCAATATCGCAGGTGTACGGTTTGAAAATTCATAATTGGTATGGGAATTATATGAAGAGAGATATATGGCAGATATATTAGTTATTGAGGATACGGTTGAGATAGGAGAGATGCTGCATGATTTTCTTGCTGCCGAAGGGTATGATGTGTATCATGCCGTTTCAGGCGAGGAGGCTCTTGAAATATATGCTTCCGAGGGAGCAAAGCTTCTGATACTGGATATCATGCTTCCGGGTATAGACGGTTTTTCTCTGTGCAAAAGAATCAGACAGATTGCCAATACACCGATTATTATCATTAGTGCAAGAACAAATAAGGATGACAAATTAAATGGGCTGCTTCTTGGAGCTGATGACTATATCGAAAAGCCTTTTGATATTGATTTGCTGATTGCAAAAATTCACGGAATCATGAAACGGAGATATGCCACTGATGAAATCATAGACGGAGATATCAGGCTGGATAAAAATTCCCGTAAGGTTTATCTTAAGGGAGAAGAGGTGGCTATGCGTGCCAAGGAATTTGACTTGTTACTATACATGATGGAGAATAAGGGAAAGGCACTTAAGAAGGAAGATTTGTTTCATAAGATATGGGGCTTTGAAAGTGACAGCGAGCCCCAGACCTTAAATGTCCATATCAAATATCTTCGTGACAAACTGGAGGAGGCTTCTAAAAAGCCTGTTCACATACAGACGGTATGGGGAATCGGCTACAGATATGAATAGGATATGAAGAAAATCAATAGAATCATTGTCCGTATGACACTTTTGTTTGCTGCTTTGCTTTTGGGTGTTAATATCTATATGGCAGGGTACAATGAAAATCATACAGATAACAGCTACAGGATATCCATAAACAGAATAGAACATGCCATAAAGGAATATGAGGCAGCATATGATATGGCTCCGTCTGATTTGACGGGGCTGATTGCATATACAGGCGTAAGCAGTTACGAGGGAATAACCGGACTTGACAGAACAGAGGATAAAGACGGACTCACCCGTCTGGTGGATGCCTCTGATGATACATATGAGATATTTGTGACTGACAGGTCTATCTATAAGATAAGCTATGAAGATAGAAAAAGAAATCATATTCTGATGCCGTTTCACAGGATGGAACAGCTGCCGTATGAGCTGACAAAGGGGAAGCTGACCATACCGCTTAACGAAGAGAAAAACAGATATTTTGGAAAATATTTGTGGGGGATGAATTTACTTCGTGAGAATATAGAGGAAAGTAAGGTGCGGGAATTGGCGCTTCATAAGGAAAAGAAGCTTTTACTACTGTCCTTATCCCACGATATCAAGACACCGCTCAGTACCATAAAGCTGTATTCGAAAGCATTAAGCCGCAACCTTTATAAGGATGAGGAGAAGAAAATTCAGATTGCAGAGCAGATAGACAGTAAGGCAGATGAGATAAAAAAATATGTATCGGATATTGTTTCTGCTTCCAAGGAGGATTTCCTTCATTTTGAAGTTGGGAATGTTGAAATCTATATCAAAGATGTACTGTCAGAAATAGACGCTTATTATACAGATAAAATGAAGCTTACCATGATTGATTTTGAAATAAAGAAATATAACAACATTATGGTGTGGGCTGACAGGGAAAGGCTTATTGAGGTGATACAGAATGTGATTGAAAATGCGATTAAATATGGCGACGGGAAGCGTATATGGATAGAATGTGAAAACAGTGATGAAGAATATATTATCAATATCATGAATTCGGGAGAAGCAGTTTCCGATAAGGAAATGTCCATGATGTTTGAAAGCTTTTTCAGAGGAAGTAATGTAGGAAAACAGCCGGGAAGCGGACTGGGATTATATATCTGCAGACAACTGGTACATCTTATGGAGGCGAAATCATAGCAGAAAATAGAGAAGGCTATATGAATATCCGTATATGTCTAAGACGTGTGTAGGCTCAAGTCAACATATAGCAATCTGATGGTATTCTAATAATAAATTATGGTTTCATTGCACGCAAACTCACATTGTGATATAGTTGGGTAATGTGAAATACATTTAATACAAGGAGGCATAGACAAATGGCAACTTGGAGAGAAAATATACGCCGTGTTACACCTTATGTTCCGGGAGAACAGCCGAAGGATACGGGTATCATAAAATTAAATACAAATGAAAATCCCTATGGCCCAACGCCAAGGGTAAAAGAGTTAAATAAAAATTTCGACATGTTAAGACTTTATCCGGATCCGACAGCATCACTGCTTGTTGATGAACTGGCGAAGTATCACGGAGTAGATGCTTCTCAGGTATTTGTAGGGGTTGGCTCTGATGATGTCCTGGCTATGTCTTTTATGACGTTTTTTAATTCGGAAAAGCCTATACTTTTTCCTGATATTACATATTCATTTTATGATGTGTGGGCTGAGCTTTTTGAAATTCCATATGAGAGACCTGCGCTTGATGACAATTTTAGACTTGTGAAGGAAGATTACTTCCGGAAAAACGGCGGAATCGTATTTCCAAACCCCAATGCGCCGACAGGGATTTATGAGCCGCTTGACAATATAGAGGAGATTATAAAAAACAATACGGCATCTATTGTTATCGTAGATGAGGCATATATTGATTTCGGCGGTAAAACAGCATTGCCGCTGATAGACAAATATGACAATCTGGTTGTAGTCAGAACCTTTTCAAAGTCAAGGTCTATGGCGGGACTTAGAATCGGATATGCCATTAGTAATCCTGAGCTTATTAAGGCACTGAATGATGTGAAATATTCCTATAATTCATATACTATGAACAGACCGTCTATTATAATGGGAGTTGAGTCAATAAGAGATGAAGAATATTTCAGAAAGACTGTGGCAAAGGTGGTAAATACGCGTGAAAAATTTGTAAAAGCCATAAAGCCGTTTGGATTTTCCTGTCTGCCTTCATCGGCAAATTTTGTATTTGCCACACATGAAAGAATACCTGCAAAGGAGATATTTGAGGCAGCAAAGAAAGCAAAAATATATGTAAGGTATTTTGATGCTCCAAGAATCAATAATTATCTTCGTATCTCTATAGGTACGGACGAAGAGATGGCTACATTTGTGAGCTTTCTTAGGAAATATATAAAATCATAAAAATGGATAAACAGCATGTATCGAATGAAACAGTATATCTACATTGTAATAACTGAAAATTCTGATATATGCTGTTTTTGATTTTTCAAATAATAATACTCTAAAAAATTGATAGTCAATATATAGGTTACAAATGTCTTAATTCGTTTCCATAAATTAGCGCAGGATTCTATTTATTAGCGAGGGTAAAGCATTGACTTTGTAAGTTTTTTTAGCATAAGATGAATATATCGAAACGTTTCGTTAATTTCGAGATTGAAGGAGAATAATGTTATTAATGAAATATGAAGAATTTTCAGATTATGTGTGCAAATGTCTTGTAAGGATATTTGAGGAAAGGGGAGAAACGGTCCGGGTTTTCAAGAAGCGTGTAACAAAAAATAATGGTTTGGAGCTTACTGCATTAATGGTGTGTCGGAAGAATTACGCAATAAGTCCTGCCATATATGTTGAGAATTACTTTCAGAAATATAAGGCTACAGGTAATCTTGATATGGTTATGGAAGATATTTATAAGTCCTTTGATGATTCAATGTATGAATCTGAAGTAGATACAGAGGCTTTTTGCATTTTTGAAGAAATCAAGGACAAGATTATATTTCGGCTTGTAAACAGAAGCAGAAATGAAAAAATGCTTAAGGATATACCATATTTGCCATATCTGGACCTTGCCATTACTTTTCGGTGGGTGGTATATGTAGATGCAGACGGAATGTCATCGGTTCTTGTTTCAAATCAAGATATGGAAAGATGGAATATCAATATACAGTATCTGTTTCAATTATCTATGGAAAATACAATGCGTATCTTTCCTCTTTGCATCGAAAACCTCTTTACTATGCTTAATAAAATATATAATATTGACGAGTATGAAAATAATGGGTATAAAAATTTATATGATGAAAAGGGACAGCTATTTATTATTACAAATAATATCGGTATCAACGGTGCTTCTGCCATTTTGTATCCCGGTGCGCTTGAGAGCTGCTTAGAGAAAATAGGAACAGACATGTATATAATGCCGTCGAGTGTACATGAGATGCTCTTTATCTCGGCAGCGTATGTAGAGGATGCAGATACGTTGAAGGAACTGGTAGAAGAGGCTAATCATTCGGTCGTACATTGTACGGAAGTGCTTTCCGAAAATATATATTTTTATGATTGTAAAAGGAAATCACTGGATATTGTTCATTGACAAAAAAGGGTTCATGACATAGAATTAAAGTAGTGTTTTTATGGTTAAATGCTATATGTGTTGGGAGGATTGCGATTTGGCAGAAAGTTATGTTTCCAGAAGAGACAAAATAGTTGCATCAGCTATTGAACTAATCGGAGATTTAGGATTGCATGCTCTTACAACCAAGAATCTTGCACGAAAAGAAAATATTTCTGATACGCTGATATATAAGTACTTTGGAGGAATTGATGAGGTGCTCGCAGAAGTGGTGTTACAGTATGCGGCCTTTGATATTAATATTCAGAGAACAGTGGAGCATATGGATGTATCTTATATGGAGAAGGTAAAGTTTTATGCTGATACATATGCTACATATTATGATAACTATCTGGGTATGGGTGCGATTATGCTTCACTATGAAGAATTGTTACATCTTAGTGAAACAAGGGAGATTATATCTGAATGTATACTGAAGAGAAATGATTTTGTTTGTGCTTTATTTGAAGGAGCCATTGAAAATAAAGAGATTAGAACAATTTTTTCTCCAAAGGAATTAACTCTTATATTTAACGGAATATTTACAGAAGGTCTGACAGAAAGAAGAACAAAATATTCTAACAAGAGTTTCCGTATAGAGATAAAAGAAATGTTAAATCGTTTTGAGAAGATGTTGAGGTTGTAGTTTTAGGGAGGATATGTGTCATGAAGATTTTAATTGCTGAGGATGATGTGGCAAATGCAAAGTTTTTATCTAAGTATTTAAGCAAATTTGGTGAAGTAGTTATAACACCGGATGGTATTGCTGCAGTGGATGAGTTTGTAAATTGCCTTGAGCGTGGTGAGCGTATTGATTTGGTGTGCCTTGATATTATGATGCCGAAGATTGATGGATATAAGGTGCTGGCATCAATCAGAAGTGCAGAGAGAAAGCATGGTGTATCCAGGATGCTGAGATCAAAGGTTATTATGACAAGTGCACTTGATGAAGCAAGCTTTGATAGTAATCTGGCAAGTGATGACTATGATGATTACATTTGTAAGCCGATAGATATTATGAAATTTAATGATATGCTTAAAAAATTGGATATCATATAAGGTATGGAGATGGACTTATTCAGTTATATGAGGGAGAATTATCAGGATGATGATTCTCCGCTTGCAAAAAGGCTCAGGCCTGAAAGCCTTGAGGAGGTAGTGGGGCAGGAGCATATTATAGGACAGGATAAGCTGCTATATAGAGCGATTAAGGCTGATAAGATAAGCTCGCTGATATTTTACGGACCGCCCGGAACAGGTAAGACTACACTTGCAATGGTTATTGCGCATACGACAAAGGCTGAGTTCAGACAGCTCAATGCCACAACGGCCGGAAAAAAAGATATGGAGCAGGTTATATCTGAAGCAAAAGATATACGCGGAATGTATGGGAGAAAGACCATATTATTTATTGATGAAATTCATAGATTTAATAAATCTCAGCAGGATTATTTGCTTCCGTTTGTGGAGGATGGAACTGTTATTTTAATCGGTGCTACTACGGAAAATCCTTATTTTGAGGTAAATGGTGCTCTTATATCAAGGTCAAATATATTTCAGCTTAGGCCATTATCAAAAGAGAATATAAAAACACTTATATTAAAGGCTGTTTATGACCAGAGAGGCATGGGAGCCTTTAATGCTTGTATAGATGATGATGCAGTGGATTTTCTAAGTGATATGGCAGGAGGGGATGCCAGAAGTGCTCTAAATGCCGTAGAGCTTGGTATTCTTTCTACAGAACGGGACGAATCAGATGGTAAAGTGCATATTACGCTTTCCGTTGCCGAAGAGTGTATTCAGAAGAGGGCTATCAGATATGATAAGGATGGCGATAATCATTATGACATTATCTCCGCTTTTATCAAGAGTATGAGAGGGTCTGACCCTGATGCTGCTGTATTTTATCTTGCCAAGATGTTATATGGCGGAGAAAGTGTTACCTTTATAGCACGCAGAATTATGATATGTGCATGTGAGGATGTAGGAAATGCCGACCCGAATGCCATATGTGTTGCAACGGCCTGTGCTCAGGCGGTAGAGAGAGTCGGTATGCCTGAAGCCCAGATTATTTTGGCGCATGCTGCAATATATGTGGCGTGTGCACCGAAAAGTAATGCTGTTGTAAATGCAATCTTTGCCGCGGCTGATGCTGTGAAGAATGAGGATACAGGTCAGGTGCCTGTTCATTTGAGAGATGCGCATTATGGCGGGGCAGCAAAGCTGGGACATACGGGGTACAAATATGCCCATGATTTTCCGAACCATTATGTTAAGCAGCAATATCTGCCTGATGAGATGATGGGCAGAGTATTTTATGAACCCTCAGATAATGGTTATGAAAAAAATATCAAAGAGTATTTTAATAAAATAAAGAAAGATACGTAAATAATATGAAAATGTTTAAAAGAATTATGGCTCTTGTTCTTGTGGTCTTACTTATTGCACTATATACAGCCACATGCATAATGGGCATTAAGGGAAGTAAATATTTTGCCGGTATGTTGTTTTTATGTGTTATAATACCGGTTTTATGTTATGGCATAAGCCTGATTACAAGACTTCTGAGGAAAAAGGGAGAAGAGCTTAAGAATCAAGCCGATAAATCTTAAAGAGGTTCAATGATTCATTTGATAAAGAAGACTTGAGTGTTTTATAAAATGATGATATTTTCATTCAATATAATTTTGTTGAAAAAAAATGTTTTATTTGATATACTCTATAAAGTTTTAAATTTATAAACGAGGTAGATAAAATGAGTTTATTAACAGAGTGGCGTGATTACGCTTATGGTTTGGATGACAGAACACCGGAGGGAAAGAAGTTTTGGTTTGATTATTTTCAGGCTGAGAAGGGAATATATGAGAAGATTCTTTCCAATCCAAAGGCAGACCCTGTAAAAGGAACTGTAAAGGGACTTGCTGAAGAATATAAGGTCAGTCTGCAGACGATGGTCGGTTTTCTTGATGGTATCGAAGATAGCCTTATTACACCAAATAATGTTGATGAGATTACAGAGGGCTCAGAGGTTACTCTTGGTATTGATTACGAGAAGCTTTATATGAATATGGTTGGCTGTAACGCAGAGTGGTTGTATACACTTCCTCAATGGGATAATATCTTCCCGAAGGAGAAGAGAGATGAATTGTATAAGATAGAGAAGAAATCCAGAACACTGATTAAACCACCTAAGGTAGGACGTAACGACCCATGCCCTTGTGGTTCAGGACTGAAGTATAAGAAGTGCTGTGGAAAATAAAAAACAGACGGCTTGGAAGCTTTCCGAGCCGTTTTTTATGTATAAGGGAAAGGTAAAGGTATGATGAATAGATTTGATGACAATCAAAAAAAAGCCATAAGTCATAACAGAGGACCTATGATGGTTGTTGCCGGACCTGGTTCGGGCAAAACGACAGTTATTACATATAGAGTTAAGGCCTTAATTGAAAATCATTATGTACAGCCGAAAAATATACTTGTTATTACATATACCAGGGCTGCGGCAGAAGAAATGCGGAGCAGATTTGAAAATCTTATGTCATATTCGTATGGTGTGGTTTTTGGTACGTTTCATTCTGTATTCTTTCGTATTCTAAAGACTGCATATAATTACAAAAATTCCGATATCATGACGGAGGGGGAAAAGTATGAATTAATTAAGAAAATTATTTATGAAAATCAGTTTAATTATGATAGTCAGGAGGATTTTTTAAGAAATATAATATCGGAAATCAGTTTTGTGAAGTGTGAAGATAAAATGTCAAAAGACTATGATAGTAAAAACATGAGAAATGAGGATTTTGAAATATTATATCGGGCATATAATAATTATTTGATAGCAAATAATAAACTGGATTTTGATGATATGCTGATATACACATATGAGTTGTTTGTAAACAGACCTGATATATTAAAAAAATGGCAGAACATATTTAGATATATATTAGTAGATGAATTTCAGGATATAAACAGACTGCAATATAAAATTGTAAAGCTTCTGGTGGGAGCGCGTAGGAATCTATTTGTAGTCGGAGATGATGACCAGTCTGTATACAGCTTTCGTGGGGCAAGCCCTGATATTATGAAAGAGCTTAAGTGTGATTATGAGGATATTGATATCGTCTATTTAAGTATCAATTACAGATGCAGTCGGGATATTGTTTGCAGTGCAGACAGAATAATCAGACATAATACAAACCGATTTGGTAAGGAAGTGATTTCCGCTTTCAACGGAGAACAACGAGAAAGAGTACATGTGATTCCTGTTGATGACCAGAAGGCGGAATATGCTGATATTATTTCACGGATTATCAATATCAGTAAAAAAGGAATTCCGTTTTCGCAGATAGCCGTTCTTCATAGGACAAACATGGAGGCAAGGGCTCTTACATCAAAATTAATGGAATATAATATACCATTTAAAGTGAATGATTCTGTTCAGAATATATTTACTCATTTTGTTTCCAGAAATATATTTGACTATATAAATCTGGCGCTTGGAGATAGAAGCAGAAAACGATTTTTGACCGTTATAAACAGACCGAACAGGTATATAGGGAGAGATGCATTTTGGAGTGAAGAAGTCAGCTTTGATGCGCTTAGAGAATTTTATAAGGATAATCAAAGAATTCAAAATAATATTAATGTGTTTGAAAATGATTTGCATTATATAAAAAAGCTGAAACCGTATGCTGCCGTGAATTATATAAGACGTGCATGTGGATATGATGATTATGTTAAAGAGTATTGCGATTATAGGGGGCTTGATAAGAGCGATTATATGGATATACTGGATGATTTGATGGAAAGTGCCAGAGAATTTGACAGCTATGAGAACTGGTTTTCTTATATTAAGGAATATACGGAGACTATAAAAGAGCAAAATCAAAAAAGTGACAAATATAAGGATAGAGATGCGGTAACAGTTACAACCATGCATAGTTCTAAGGGATTGGAATTTGACCAGGTATTTATTTTGAATGCCACGGAGGGGATAACGCCGCATAAAAAATCCTTAGACGAATCGGAGCTGGAGGAGGAAAGGCGAATCTTCTATGTAGCCGTAACCCGTGCCAGATATGGACTGTATATTTATACACCGGCAGTTATATATGGGAAGAGGGCAGTTGCATCTCGTTTTGTCCGTGAAATGATAATAGATAATGATATTTTGAAGGTTGGAAATAAAATTGTCCACAAACGCTATGGAACAGGCACCATAACATTTGTGGACGATAAAAGAATATGTGTGATGTTTGATAAAACAGGAGTGGTAAAAACACTCAGTATAGAATATACTGTGGAAAATGCTCTGATTTCTATGCCGGAGAATGATTAGTCATTGGCATCCGGCATGGAGTTAAATTCCATTTCATCAAGTATTTCATCAAAAGCATCCGCTACGATTTCAAATTCTGTATCATCCTCCAAAGACGTGAGTTCTACTTCGTCGCCGCCTAATTCCTTGTATCTGTATAACAGAACCTCATCGTCATCATAGCCATCAGGTGTTTCTACAGGATAAAGTGCGATGTAGGTATTGCCATTTGCCGGGAATATGGAGAGTATTTCACATTCCAGCTCGGTGCCGTCATCAAGTACAAGCTTCATCATCTCAATTTCTTCATCATCAAAAACATCATATTTTTTTGCCATAATTATATCTCCTTATATCTTTTATTTTAATAAAAGCTGCCGTTCATTTTCAATGGCGGTGTATAAATGATTTTATATATAATATGGCAACTTGTCAAAATAAATATTATAGACAAGGTGTCTGATTTTATTGAATTGTAAGTCCGCTTATGGTATAATGTGAACACTTAGCGATAACTGAATACATAGCGAGGTACGAGCTTAAGTAGGAAGTTATACAGAGTAATACGAGCAAAGCGCAGTATGAGGTTAGTTAGAACAAATATCTGACACCTTAGCGAATGAAGTGCGCTTAGTTATCATGGTATAATATGAACACTTAACGAATGCGAAGCATGAGTTTAGTGAGAATATATACCTGGACCCTTAACGAGCGAAAGGCGAGTTTAGTTGACATGGTATAATAAGCAATTACGAGATTTTTGATGGGAGGACATTAAATTATGAAGAAGGTCGCTTATATAGCTTCAGAGTGTGTACCATTTATTAAAACAGGTGGTCTGGCAGATGTTGTTGGTACGCTCCCTAAGATTTTTGATAAAAACGAGTATGATGTAAGGGTTATTATTCCGAACTATCTTTGTATTCCGAATAAATATAGAGAAAAGATGCGTTATCTGACACATTTTTATATGGATATCGGTTATAAAAATGAATATGTCGGCGTTATGTATTTGGAATATGAAGGTGTTAAAGTATATTTTATTGATAACGAATATTATTTCAACGGATTTACACCATATGGTGATGTGAAATGGGATATTGAAAAGTTCTGTTATTTCTCTAAGGCAGCACTTTGTATTCTTCCTGCGATAGGTTTCCAGCCTGATATCCTTCATTGCCATGACTGGCAGGCAGGACTTGTACCTGTATATTTGAAAACATTATTTGCAGGGAATCCTTTCTTTAGTGGAATGAAGTCGGTTATGACGATACATAACCTTCAGTTCCAGGGAAAATGGGATATCGATACTGTTCAGGCATATTCAGGGCTTCCGGGTTATGTCTTTACGCCAGACAAGCTTGAAATTAAGAAGGATGCTTCTATGCTTAAGGGAGGTCTGGTATATGCGGACAAGATAACAACCGTTAGTAATACCTATGCAAGAGAAATCCAGACACCGTATTATGGTGAAGGCCTTGAAGGCTTGCTTAGTGCCAGATGGCAGTCCTTGTGGGGGATTGTAAACGGTATTGATTATGAGGTGTGGAATCCGGCAACTGATTCACAGGTATATAGGAATTATAGCGTAGATAATTTCCGTGAACTTAAGAAAATCAATAAACTTGAGCTCCAGAAGGAATGTGGACTTCCACAGGATGAAAATCAGTTTGTCATAGGAATTATTTCAAGGCTGACGGATCAGAAGGGACTGGATTTGGTTGACAGAATCATGAATGACATATGCTGTGACGGTGTTCAGTTTATTGTGCTTGGTACAGGTGACAGCAGATACGAAAATATGTTTCGATATTATCAGGGGATACATCCTGCAAAGGTATCAGCAAATATTTATTATTCTGATGAGCGTTCACATAAGATGTATGCAGGCTGTGATGTGATGCTTGTTCCTTCAAGATTTGAGCCTTGCGGACTTACACAGCTTATGGCGCTTAGATATGGTACCGTACCTGTAGTAAGGGAAACAGGTGGACTGAATGATACGGTAGAGGCTTATAATCAGTTTGAAAACAGCGGAACAGGTTTCTCCTTCTCAAATTATGATGCATACGAGTTATTAAATGCCATAAACTATGCGAAGGAAGTATATTATAATAATAAAGAGGCTTGGTACGGTATTCAGGAAAGAGGCATGCGGATGGATTATTCATGGAATAACTCTGCTAATATTTATAATGACTTGTACAATTCGTTATAAAACCAGAAGCAGTTATTGACATGATAAGAGTACATGCTTGGCATATTGCCATGAGGTATTTAAGGCAGAGGATGTTGCTACATTTTCTGCCTTTTCTACGATATATCAGCAGATTTGAAGGAGAACTTTTATGGCTTTTGATGGTATTGTCATTTCAAATGTTGTAAGTGATTTAAAAAAGAAATTAATAGACGGAAGAATCTATAAGATTTATCAGCCGGAAAAGGATGAGCTTAATATTGTTATTAAAAATGGCAGGGAGAGCTATCGGCTTTTGTTGTCGGCAGATGCAAGTCTGCCTTTGATATATCTGATGCAGTTGTCCAAAGAAAATCCGATGACGGCTCCAAATTTTTGCATGCTGCTTAGAAAGCATATCAATAATGGACGCATTGTTGATATATGCCAGCCCGGCTTTGAAAGAATCGTTGAAATTACCATAGAACATTTAAATGAATTAGGTGATTTATGCAGGAAGAAGCTGATTATCGAGATAATGGGGAAACACAGCAATATTATATTTGCAGATGAATCAGGAATGATAATAGACAGCATCAAGCATATCTCTCATATGGTAAGCTCTGTCAGAGAGGTGCTGCCGGGAAGAAATTACACTTATCCGCCATCAGGCGATAAGATAAGTCCCTTTCTCGTGGACAGAGAATATTTTGACAGTAGTATTGTGACAAAACCGTGCAGTGTTACAAAGGCACTATATACTTCCATCGTCGGATTCAGCCCTCTTGCTGCAAATGAGATAGCTTACAGAGCGGGAATAGACGGAGCTGTTTCTGCTGCTGCTTTAGATGATGTCAGCAGAGACAAATTATATGAGAGCCTTATCTGCCTGATAGAAGATATTAAAAATGAGAGGTATACGCCGCTTATTGTTTTCGACGGATATACGCCGTTGGAATTTTCGTCCGTTGCGCTTACGATGTATCAGGATAAGGAATTGCAGTTTAAGGAGGATATTTCCTCCGTTTTAGATGAATATTTCTACAAAAGGAGTGCTGTTACAAGAATCAGACAGAAGTCTGCTGATTTGAGAAAGATTGTAGCCACAGCGATAGAAAGAACAAGTAAAAAATATGATTTGCAGATAAAGCAGCTGGATGATACGAAGGACAGGGAGAAATATAAGATATACGGTGAACTGATTAATACTTATGGATATAGTGTGGCAGCGGGAGAGAAGAGCTTTCAGGCACTTAACTATTATACAAATGAGGAAATAACGATACCGCTTGACCCTGTGATACCGGTTATGGATAACGCCAAGAAATATTTTGCAAAATATAACAAGCAGAAGAGGACATATGAGGCGCTGTCTAAGCTGACGGTGGAGACGTCGGAGGAGCTTGAACATCTTCAATCAATTCAGACATTTCTTGAAATGGCTATTGATGAAGATTCTCTGTCACAGGTCAAGGAAGAGCTGATCATGTGTGGTTATATAAAGGGCAAATACGGTAAAAAGGGTGAACGGAAAAAGCTTAAGGATAAACCGCTTCATTATATTTCGTTGGATGGATATCACATGTATGTGGGAAAGAATAATTTACAAAATGATGAACTGACATTCAAATTTGCAAATGGAGGAGATATGTGGTTTCATGCAAAAAAAATACCCGGCTCTCATGTCATTGTGAAGCGTATGGGGGATGAAGAACTCCCTGACAGCACATATGAAGAGGCGGGACGGCTGGCTGCCTATTATTCTTCGGGCCGGACAAACCCGAAGGTAGAGATTGACTATACGGAGCGAAGAAATTTAAAAAAGCCGGCTGCTGCAAAACCGGGATTTGTAATTTACCATACGAATTATTCTATGGTGGCAGAGCCTGATATCAGAGATATTAAAGAGGAATAAAACATTTGATTTTTATATGGGGTTGAAGTATAATATAGTATCTGTAGTTGTGCACATTTAAGGATTGCAGGATTATTTGACAACAGAACTCCAAAGGAGAAGGTACATGATAAAGAGTATGACGGGCTTTGGCCGCAGCGAGATTGTGTCAGGGGAACGCAAGGTAGTGGTAGAGATGAAGGCGGTAAATCACAGATTTTGTGATATCAGTATCAAGATGCCTAAGAAAATAAGCTTTCTTGAGACTACTATCCGAACATATTTGAAGAAATATATTGAGCGTGGCAAGGTTGACGTATTTATTACATATGAGGATTATACGGAGAATAAGGTAAATGTAAAATATAACAGGGAGCTTGCTGCCCTTTATATGAAATATTTTAACGAGATGGCTGAAGAATTCGGTATAGAGAATCGGGTTATTCCTTCTGTACTTGGAGGATTTACCGATGTATTTACATTGGAGGAACAGAGTGTAGATGAAGAAGAGCTTTGGGAGCTTATCAGGACGGCTCTGGATGACGCTGCACAGAAATTTGTAAATTCAAGAGATATCGAAGGCGAAAATCTTAAAAATAATATTATAGAAAAGCTTGACAATATGCTGTTGGCAGTAGATTATATTGAGAAACTTTCACCCACGCTTGTAGCGGAATACAGACAGAAGCTGACGGACAAGATCACGGAGCTGCTTGGAAATACCGTTATTGATGAAAACAGAATTGCTACAGAGGTTGTTATCTATGCTGACAAGATATGTGTAGATGAAGAAACCGTCAGATTAAAGAGCCATATAGACAGTACAAAGAAGATATTAGATGCCGGTGGCAGCGTCGGTCGTAAGCTGGACTTTATAGCGCAGGAGATGAACAGGGAGGCAAATACCATATTGTCTAAGGCGAATTCTCTTGATGTTTCAAATAAAGCGATTGAGCTTAAAACGGATATCGAGAAGGTAAGAGAACAGATACAGAATTTGGAGTAAGGCGTATGATTAATAAAGGTTCATTAATTGTTATATCCGGTTTCTCCGGTGTAGGAAAAGGAACGGTTGTAAAGAGGCTGGTATCAGACTATGGATATGATTTATCCATATCAGCTACAACAAGAGCTCCAAGAGAGGGAGAGGTTCATGGAAGAGAATATTTTTTCATGGGCAGAGATGAATTTGAAAATCTTATTGATTATGGTGGATTTATTGAGTGGACACAGTATGTAGAAAATTACTATGGAACACCTAAAAAATATGTAGAAGAAAGTCTCAGTCAGGGCAAGGACATTATTCTTGAGATAGAAGTAATGGGAGCTATGCATATTAAGGAACAATATCCTGATGCACTTCTGATTTTTATAGCGGCACCCAGCATTAAGAGTCTTAAGGACAGACTGGCGGGAAGAGGGACTGAAAATGAAGCGGCCATAATCAAGCGCCTTAAAAAGGCAACGGAAGAAGCTGCTGATATGGACAAATATGATTATATCGTTATAAATGACGATTTGGATAAGTGTGTATCGAAAGTAAATTCGGTTATAGAGAGTTATGCTTGCAGATGCGGTAATAATCTTCAATTTATTCAGGGTATCAAGGATGAATTAAAGGAGATTTAAATAGAATATGATAGTGATTAATAAGAAAGGGGATTTAATATTATGTTACATCCATCATACACAGATTTAATGGCAGTTGTTAATTCAGATGTCGAACAGGGAGAGCATCCTGCTGTAAACAGCAGATATTCTATTGTTCTTGCAACTGCAAAGCGTGCCAGAGAGATCATCGGCGGACAGGAAGCTTTGATTGATACAACAAGTAACAAGCCTTTATCAATCGCAGTAGAAGAATTGTATAATGGCAAGGTTAAAATTGTAGGCGATGACGAAGAAGAGAACTAAGAGGGACAGGGGTTGTTGCATATTTGCGCAGCCTCTTCTTTCTTATAGAGACTTATTGAAGCAGTTTTGATGCAAATAAAAGGAGTTGAGGCGATATGAAAGCAGAAACTTTGTTTAACGGATTGGATTATGAGATTCTCTGTGGAGATACGAATATAGATGTTAATGATATATATAATGATTCGAGAAAGGTCAAAGCGGGCGGACTGTTCTTTTGTATATGCGGTGCAAATTCTGACGGACATTCATATATACAGAATGTAATAGAAAAAGGCGCTGTGTGCATAGTGGTAGAAAAGGACGTGGAACCGGTAAAAGATGTTCTTATCATAAAGACGACCAGTACAAGAACGGCTATGGGTATTATAAGCAGTAATTTCTATGGAAATCCCTCCGACAAATTGACTGTTATAGGCATAACAGGTACGAAGGGGAAGACGACAACAGCATATATGATTCGGGAAATGCTTATGAGTGCAGGGTATAAGACAGGTCTTGTGGGGACAATAGAGATATTGGACGGTGTGAGATGTATATCGGCTAATAATACCACACCGGAGTCGATTGTAATACATAAAACCTTGAGAGATATGGTGGATAACGGACTCGATAGTGTTGTCATGGAAGTATCTTCGCAGGGACTCATGATGGACAGAATAGCAGGTGTAAAGTTTGATTATGGTATCTTCACGAATCTGTCAAAGGACCATATCGGACCAAATGAGCATAGCTCATTTGAAGAATATGCCATGTGGAAGAGCAAGCTGTTTTCTCTCTGCAAAACAGGCATATTCAACGGGGATGATGCAAATGTTGATACCATGACAGAAAATGCCACATGCAGCATCATAAAGTATGGAATAAACGGAGATTATGAATATAAAGCAGGTGAACATGAATTATATAATAAAGACGGACATATGGGAATAACCTATGAATTGTCAGGTGTTAAGCAGGGAAGGATATCGGTCAATCTTCCGGGGAATTTCAGTATCTATAATTCTCTTGCCGCTATCGTCGTTGCCGACCAGATGGGAGTCCCGTTTGACAGAATAAAGGATATTCTGGCAGGTATTAAAGTGAAGGGAAGAGTAGAGCTGATACCAATTTCTGATAAATTTACAATAATGATAGATTATGCGCATAATGCCATGAGTTTGTCCAGTATTCTTATGACTTTGAGAGAATATAATCCTAAGAGACTCATCAGTCTGTTTGGATGCGGTGGAAACCGGTCAAAGGACAGACGCTATGAGATGGGTGAGGTGTCAGGCAATATGGCAGACCTTACCATTATTACATCAGATAATCCAAGAAATGAAGAACCGCAGGCTATCATAGATGATATTAAAAAAGGCATGTCAAAGACAGACGGAAAGTATGTCGAAATCATTGACAGAAAAGAGGCTATTCGTTATGCAATTAAGAACGCAGAGGAAGGCGATGTAATCGTTCTGGCAGGAAAAGGACATGAGGATTATCAGGATATACGTGGTGTAAAATATCACATGGATGAAAGAGACCTTATCAGGGAGGTTTTGGAGGAAGAGGATGTTGAAAAAATATGCGGATATAATAATCGATATTTCGCATGAGGATGTAGACAGGACATTTCAATATAGTATTCCCGACAGGCTTTTGGATTTGATTGCCGTAGGCAGTATGGTTCAGATACCCTTTGGCAAGGGAAATCATATCAGAACGGGATATGTGATTGATATAACAGATACTCCATGTTATGCATCGGATAGAATCAAGGAAATCCTTGATATCGCTGAAGATGGAATAACCGTATCAGGCAGGCTGATCGCTCTTGCTGCATGGATAAAGGATAATTACGGTTCTACCATGATAAATGCTTTAAAAACAGTTATGCCCGTAAAAAGAACCGTAAAAGCAGTTACTCAGAAAGATGTAATGCTTAAGGCTGGCAAAACGAATATACCGGAGCTTGCAGCAACCTATAAAAAGAAAAATGCGAAGGCGAAGCTCAGACTTATATCAGAGCTTGCAGATACAGAAAGGCTTCCGATGGATATCGTGACAGGCAGGCTGAATATATCCTATCAGACATTAAAGGCGATGGAGTCGGAGGGTGTGATTTCCATTGAGACAAGGAGCATTTACAGGACTGTAACAAGAAAATATCGTGAAAATGAAGACCATATTGTTCTGAATGAAGAGCAGCAGCGTATTGTTGATGATTTTCAGAAAGATATAAAGGCGGGCATCAGAAATACGTATCTGCTTCACGGAATTACAGGAAGCGGAAAAACAGAGGTGTATGTCAGGGCGATAAAAGCTGTTATAGAACAGGGAAAACAGGCAATCGTTCTGATTCCGGAAATTGCTCTTACCTATCAGACCGTAAAATACTTTACAGGATATTTCGGAGACAGAGTTACGATTATGAATTCAAAACTCAGCAGTGGCGAGAAGTATGACCAGATGTTAAGAGCAAAAAACGGTGAAGTGGATGTAGTGATAGGACCGAGGTCTGCACTTTTTACACCATTTAGCAGGCTGGGACTGATTATCATTGACGAAGAACATGAGAGCAGCTATAAAAGTGATTATCCGCCGAAGTATCATGCCAGAGAGGTGGCGGTTAAGAGAACAGAGCTGGACGGCGCCAGTTTGATTTTGGGTTCGGCAACGCCTTCAGTAGAAAGCTATAGGAAAGCCATGTCAGGGGAATATAAACTGTGGCGACTGGATAAAAGAGCCAGAAACAATCCTCTTGCAAAATGTAGTATTGTTGATATGAGACAGGAGCTAAGACTTGGTAATCGTTCCGTAATCAGTTATGAACTGGCACAGGCGATCAGTGAGAGCATGGACAGACATGAACAGGTTATGCTGTTTATCAATAAAAGAGGCTTTAATAGCTTTGTATCCTGCAGAAGCTGCGGAGAGGTCATCCGATGCCCTCATTGTGATGTTTCGCTTACAAAGCACAACAACGGGATGCTTATCTGTCATTATTGTGGTTATACTAGATTGGAGCCTAATCAATGCCCTTCCTGTTCTTCAAAGCTCATAGGCGGTTATGGAACGGGAACGCAGAAGGTAGAGGAAGAAATAAAGCGGCTTTTTCCGAATGCAAAAACGCTTCGGATGGATAAGGATACAACTGCAAAGAAGCATTCCCATGAGGCGATACTTGAGACATTTGAGAATGGAGATGCGGATATCCTGATAGGCACACAGATGATTGTAAAAGGACATGATTTCCCTAAGGTAACATTGGTGGGAATTGTACTTGCTGATTTGACCTTGTTTGCGAATGATTACAGAGCGGGCGAGAGAACCTTTGATTTGCTTACACAGGCGGCAGGAAGAGCAGGAAGAGGAACGCTTCCGGGAAAGGTTGTTATACAAACCTATCAGCCGGACAACTATGCGATTGTTGCTGCGGCAAAGCAGGATTATAAAAGCTTTTATGCCTGCGAGCAATCCTATCGGTCACTGATGAAGTATCCGCCGGAATATCATATGATGGTACTTCTTCTTGTTTCACAGTCCGAGGAGTTACTTGATGAGACTGCAAACAGGCTGGCGAAAGAGGTTCAATGCAGATTTCCTTCGGATGATGCTTTGAAGCTGGTGGGACCGTCTGTTCCGGAGATATCAAAAATAAAAGATATTTTCCGAAGGGTTGTGTATATAAAACATAGCCAGTATAATAAGCTGGTTGAGATAAAGGATTATATAGAGATGTATGATGTTAGTGGAAAAACGGATGACATGGTTAGTGTACAGTTTGATTTTAATCCAATAAATATGTATTAAGGAGATAAAAAATGGCAACAAGAAACATTAGATTAGATGGTGACAGTGTATTACGAAAAATATGTAAGCCGGTAAAGGAAATGAACTATAGAACATCGGTGCTTATAGATGATATGTTTGAAACAATGTATGCTGCAAATGGTGTAGGTCTTGCAGCTCCGCAGGTAGGGATATTAAAAAGAATCGTTGTAATCGATGTGGGAGATGAAAATCCGCTTGTGCTGATTAATCCTGAGATAACATTTCAGGATGGTGAGCAGACAGGTGATGAGGGTTGTCTCAGCCTTCCGGGACTTGTAGGGCAGGTTACAAGACCTATGCATGTTGTCTGTAAAGCACTGAATAGGGAAATGGAAGAAATAACAGTTGAAGCAGAGGGATTATTGGCAAGAGCCATATGCCATGAGGCAGACCATTTGGACGGTATTCTTTATAAGGATAAAGCAGAGGATGGTTTGTATGAGGTAGAGTAGCACAAATATTTCGCTGTCTCAATCAATATGGATGAACGGATGTTGTAAGAGTATAAATTGTAAGAAGTATATACAGGAGGCGAGAAGGCATGAATATTATATATATGGGTACACCGGAATTTGCGGTTAAGGCACTTGAAACCATAGTAGAGGCAGGACATCATGTAACGGCATGTTTTACTCAGCCGGACAAACCGAAGGGCAGGGGAAAAAATATGGTTCCCCCACCTGTAAAGGAAAAGGCACTTGCGTATGATATTCCTGTATATCAGCCTGTCAAATTGCGGGAAGAAGAAAATGCAGCTATCATCAGAGAACTGAATCCTGATGTAATCGTAGTTGCTGCATACGGACAGCTTCTTCCTGAATGTATTCTGAATATTCCCAAATTTGGCTGCATTAATATACATGCATCCCTGCTTCCGAAATACAGAGGGGCAGCACCTATTGAATGGTCCATTATGAATGGGGAAAAAGAGACCGGTGTGACTACCATGTATATGGCAAAGGGATTGGATACAGGCGATATGATAGAAAAATGTGTTGTTCCAATCGATGAGAAAGAGACAGGCATTACGCTCCATGATAAGCTGGCAGAAGCAGGGGCAAGGCTTATTCTATCAACGCTTAAATTGCTTGAAGAAGGTACCGCGGTAAGAATGCCTCAGGAGGATTCGTTAAGCTGTTATGCATCAATGCTGACGAAGGATATGGGAAGGCTGGATTTTACAAAGTCTGCCGCGGAACTGGAAAGATTGATTAGAGGTTTGCAGCCATGGCCATGTGCGTATACCTTTATCAATGATAAGAATGTTAAGGTGTATGAGGCTGATATCTTAGAATTAAATGATGATGAACGACAACAGATTATGCCGAGTTTAAGGATTGCAGCAGGTGATGATGTAAATATTGCTCCGGGAATGATAATCAGAGTGACAAAAAAGAACTTCGTTGTTGCGTGTGGAGAAAATGCACTTGTGATAAAAAAGCTCCAGCCTGAGGGCAAAAAGCTTATGGATGCGGCAGCATTCCTTGCCGGAAACAGACTTGAGGTTGGGCAGGTATTATGATGCAGAAAAATCTCAGAGAAATTGTGTTAGATATATTGCTAGATATAGACAGACATCATATTTATTCAAATGCGGCTCTTCATACGGCATTGTCGTCCAATCAGTTTATGAGCAAGCAGGACAGGTCATTTATCAGCCGTATGGTAGAAGGTGTCACGGAGCAGCGTATAAGGCTTGATTACATTATAAATCAATTCTCAAAAACAAAGACAAGTAAATGCAAGCCGCTTATTCGATGTGTGCTTAGAATGGGTGTATATGAAATCTATTATATGGATTCCGTTCCGCAGGAGGCAACCTGTAATGAGTGTGTGAAGCTTGTGTCAAAAAGAGGCTTTAACGGACTGAAAGGTTTTGTGAACGGAGTTTTAAGAAATGTTTGCAGAAATAAAGATAATGTACATTTTCCGGAGAAAAAGGATGGAATAAAGAAATATTACGCGGTTAAATACTCAATACCTGAAGAGGTTGTTGAGATATTGCTTGATACATACGACGAGGAGACGGTCGTTTCCATACTGGAATCAGGATATGAGGAAAGAGGTACATCAATCAGGGTAAATACAAACCGTATATCTGTAGAAGCTTATAAAAATCAGCTTGAAAATATTGGAATACAGGTTAAAAACGGCGCATATAATGATACCTCACTGATGATCAATCATTATGATTATGTCAGAAAAATTCCGGGATTCTTTGATGGATTCTTTGCAGTACAGGATGAAAGCTCCTGTCTGGCAGTGAAAGCGGCAGGAATAAAAGAGGGGCAGACTATACTTGATATGTGCGCAGCGCCCGGTGGTAAAACGATGTATGCAGCAGAGCTTACAGGAGAAAAGGGAATTGTCATATCAAGGGATATCAGTGATGAAAAAACAGAGCTGATAGAGGATAATGCAGAACGGATGGGCTATAACAACATCAAGGTTATGGTCTATGATGCACTGAAACCTGACGAAGATCTGACAGAAAGGATGGATGTTGTCCTATGTGATTTGCCATGCTCAGGTCTTGGCATCATGGGTAGAAAAAATGATATAAAATATAATGTAACTAAAGAAAAAATTGAGGAACTGGCGGCTATGCAGCGGCTTATGCTGGAAAATGCATCCAGATATGTTAAAATGGGGGGAACACTCATATATTCCACCTGTACCATAACAAGACAGGAAAACGAAGAGAATGTCAAATGGTTTACGGATAATCATAATTTTGTGTTGGATTCCCTTGAACCGTATATGCCTGAGGCTCTTCATAATAAGGCGGCAAAGGGTTATATGACATTACTTCAGGGAGTGGACAGTAGTGACGGCTTCTTTATAGCCAGATTCGTAAGAAGGTAGAGAGATATGACAGAAGATGTTGAGCTTGATATTGCTTCCATGACGATAGAGGAGCTTACTTTACAATTAAAAAGCATGAACGAGCCGGCATTTCGTGCAAAACAGATATATGGGTGGATACATAACAAGCTGGTATCAGATGTAGATGATATGACCAATATACCTGTTTCCTTAAGGAAAAAGCTGAAACCGGATTTTAGGAGCATATCACAGGTTACAAGGCTGATATCCAAGGAGGACGGAACAAATAAATTCCTCTTTCGGTTATATGATGGAAATGTCATTGAGAGTGTTCTGATGAAATATAAGCATGGGAATTCCGTATGTATATCATCACAGGTAGGCTGTCGTATGGGCTGCCGTTTCTGTGCCTCTGCCATAGGAGGACTTGTAAGAAACCTGTCGGCAGGAGAGATGCTGTCGCAGATTTACAGCATACAGAGAATTACAGGGGAACGCGTATCCAATGTTGTGGTGATGGGAACAGGAGAGCCGCTTGATAATTATGATAATCTGATAAGATTTATCAAGCTTTTAAATAGCGAACAGGGACTTCATATAAGCCAGAGAAACATAACCGTATCAAGCTGTGGACTGGTGCCTCAAATAATCAGACTGGCAGATGAGAAGCTTTCCATTACATTTGCGCTTTCTCTTCATGCATCTGATGATGAAGCAAGAAAAAAGCTTATGCCAATAGCAAATAAATATACCATCAGGGAGTGCCTTGATGCCTGTGATTATTATTTTGAAAAAACCGGCAGGCGGGTTACATTTGAGTATTCACTTGTAATGGGTGAAAATGACAGTCCTGAACAGGCTGACAGACTTTCAGGTCTTATAAAAGGGAAAAATTGTCATGTAAACCTGATTCCCGTAAATCCGATAAAGGAACGGGAATATTGTCGTTCCAGTGAGGATTCCGTTGAAAAATTCAAATATATACTTGAAAAAAATCAAATAAATGTTACTATTAGAAGGAGTATGGGCAGAGATATAGATGCCGCCTGTGGTCAGCTTCGACGTAAATATGAAGAAGCAAAGAATTCTCTTTAGATAGGAGGATATAGATGAGAGCTTGTGGAAAGACAGATGTAGGTAAAAAGCGCGCAATGAATCAGGATTGCATTTTTTTCACTGATGGGCCGATTGGACCGTTACCAAATCTTTATATTGTTGCAGATGGAATGGGCGGACATAAGGCGGGCGACGTTGCATCAAGTACAGTAATTCAGTGTGTAACGGAATATATAAAAGAAAGCACAATTTCAAATCCTGTTTCGGTGTTAAAGAGAGCAATTATATATGCAAATGACAAGGTTTTTAAGATGTCGAAGGAAAATGAAGATTACAGCGGAATGGGTACGACATTTGTAGCAGCTGTCGTTGACGAAGGAACCATGTATGTTGCAAATATCGGTGACAGCAGACTTTATGTTATCAATCATGATATCAGGCAGATTACACTGGATCATTCATTGGTAGAGGAGCTTATCAGAACCGGACAGCTTGATAGAAATAAAGGCAGAAATCATCCTGAGAAGAATATTATTACCCGTGCGATGGGGATTGCCGAGGATGTAGTACCTGACTTTTTTGAAATTGAATTAGCTTCAGAAGATAAAGTCCTTCTTTGCTCTGACGGGTTATCCAATATGATTGAAGATGATGAAATCAAGGATATTGTCGGGGAATGTGAGGTACTGAAAGATGCAGTAGATAAACTGATAGACAGGGCAAATTATTACGGCGGAAAAGATAATATATCAGTAGTGCTTGCTGCTATAGATTGAGAGGAGTAAATTATGCTTAATCCAGGAATGATGTTAAGTGATCGTTATGAAATAATTGAAACCGTTGGTTCAGGTGGGATGTCAGAGGTATACAAAGCCAAATGCCATGTACTGAACAGATTTGTAGCCATTAAGGTTTTAAAACCGGAGTTCAGCTCAGATGTGAATTTTGTAACAAAGTTCAGAATAGAGGCTCAGTCTGCAGCAGGACTTTCTCATCCGAATATTGTGAATGTATATGATGTAGGCGAGGATAACGGCATTTACTATATTGTTATGGAGCTTGTAGAAGGTATAACACTGAAAGAATATATACAGAAGAATGGAAGAATAGAGTATGGCCAGGCTATTGATTTTGCGATACAGATTGCACAGGGACTTGAGGTAGCCCATGAAAATCATACCATTCACAGAGATATCAAACCTCAGAATATCATTGTATCAAAAAACGGCAGTCTGAAGGTTACGGATTTTGGAATAGCAAGAGCTGCATCCTCTAATACCATGACGTCAAATGCGATGGGAAGTGTACATTATATTTCGCCTGAGCAGGCAAGAGGCGGATACAGTGATGAAAGAAGTGACATCTATTCGCTTGGTATAACCATGTATGAGATGGTTACAGGTCATGTCCCGTTTGAGGGTGAAAACAATGTTGCCATCGCATTGATGCATATACAGGGCGAGATGGTGTCCCCTAGGGAATATTATCCTGATATACCGACAAGTCTTGAAAAGGTAATCTTAAAATGTACACAGAAAAAGCCGGAGAGAAGATATCTGACGGCAAATGCGCTGATTGCAGATTTAAAGCGCGTAAAAGAAAACCCGAATATTGATTGTATCGTAGTCCCTCCTGTTGTAACAAATTCACCGACGGTAAAGATGACACAGGAAGAAATGCAGGCTATCAAGCAGGGAAGACAGTTAAATACGCCGGCTCCGGAACAGCCAAAGTCGGCGCCGCTTGATTCAAGAGCAGAGTCACGTATCAATATGCCCGTAATGAAACCATCAGCCATTGATGATTTATTCCCTGAGGATGAAGATGATGAATATGAGTATGAGGATGAAGATATTGAAGAAACACCGGCTTCAAGACAGATAAATGATGATGACGATGAGTTAGACCCGAAACTGAAGAAGATTATTATGATATCAAGTGTTGCCCTTGTCGTAATTGTGGCAATACTGATTATATTCATTATCGGTAAGATTGCCGGCTGGAATCTATTTGGCAGCGGTGGTGATGACAAAAAGTCTAAGACGGAAGCTTCTACCGACAATTCGGAGGATGCATCAGATGAAGAAATGATACCGATGGTCAATGTGGTCGGTCTCTATAAAACAGCAGCCGAAGAGCAGATGAAGAAAAATGGTTTTACCAACTATGTATTTGTAGAGAAGAATGACAATACTGTAGAAGAAGGTTATGTAATAGAACAGAGTGTAGAGGAAGGAAAGAGTATTGCGGCAAATGAAAAGATTACAATAACAATTTCCTCCGGAAAGGAAATGACGACAGTTCCTGATGTGCGTGGTTATACTGATGAGCAGGCAGTAACACTTCTTCGTGAAGCAGGTCTTGAGGTAACGCATGGTTATGAATATGACGATACGGTAGAAAAAGACTATGTAATATCACAGGATCCGGTCGCTAATTCAGAAGTGGCACAGGGTACGACGGTTAAGATTATCGTAAGCAATGGTAAGGAGTCGGTTCCTGCTACGGTTCCGAAGTTAGTCGGTATGTCAGAAGAGGATGCGGCAGCGGCGTTAGCTGCGGCAAAGCTTGTCGGAAATCCATCTTATGACTTTGATGATGAAGTACCGGCAGGACAGGTAATCAGTCAGGATATCGATGAGAATTCTCAGGTTGAGGAAGGAAGTACGGTATCCTATGTTGTAAGTAACGGTAAAGAAAGCCATACTTATTCGGCAACCTTCTCCGGCTCTATCACAAATATGGATTATGATTTTGATACCTTTGGAAATGTAAAGGTAGAGGTATCCTATATTGTAGATGGCAAATCCTACTCGATATATAGTGGTGCTGCCGGTGTGGATTCCTTCCCGCTTGATATAAGCGGAGCGCAGGCTATAACAGGACTTACAACCAATAGTGGTTCATTTAGTATCGTGATATCTGACAGTGACGGAATCGATGTAACATCAAGCTTTAATACCGGTGGAATATCGGCAACATTTGCACAGGAGTAACGGTCATATATGAATGGAAAGATTGTGAAAGGCATTGGAGGCTTCTATTATGTTCATGCGGAAGATGGACGTGAATATGAGTGCCGTGCCAAAGGAATTTTTCGGAATAAAAAAATAAAACCCCTTGTAGGGGATAATGTAAGAATTGAAATACTTGATGAGATGAATAATCTAGGTAATATCGCAGAGATATTGCCTAGATTTAACTCTTTAATAAGACCTGCCGTGGCAAATGTAAATCAGACCGTTATTATATTTGCGGTTTCAGACCCGGAACCGAATTTCAATTTATTAGACAGATTTCTTGTCAGTATGGAGCAGGCGGAAGTTGAAACGGTTATCTGCTTTAATAAGATAGATTTAGCCGGCTTTGAGAAGTATAAAGAGGCGTGTGCGTCCTATGAAAAAAGCGGATACAGGGTACTCTATATCAGTGCAGGAAATAATATGGGAATTGATACCTTAAAGGAGATTTTGAAGGGAAAGACAACAGTATTTGCAGGACCATCCGGTGTAGGGAAATCATCTGCGCTAAATGCTATAAAGCCTGATATAATGGCCCAAACCGGTGATATAAGTGAAAAAATCAGACGTGGTAAGCATACGACCAGACATTCGGAGCTTATATGTATTAGTGAGGATACCTATATTATGGACACGCCGGGTTTCAGCTCCTTGTATATAGAGTCCATGGAATGTGACGAGCTAAAGGCATTTTTTCCTGAGATTGCCATATATACGGGAAAATGCAGGTTTCATATGTGCAACCATATAAATGAGCCGGACTGTCTTGTAAAAGAAGCAGTAGAAAAGGATGAAATAAGCAAAATACGATATGATAATTACGTTATGTTATATAACGATTTAAAAGAAAAGAGGAAATGGTAATATGTTGATACTTTCACCATCATTGTTGTCGGTAGATTTCAGTAATATAGCCGAAAATGTACAGGCGATCGACCATGCAGGAGCACAGTATATCCATCTGGATATTATGGATGGGGCATTTGTACCCAATATTTCTTTTGGACCTCCTGTTGTAAAATGCATTAGAAAAACGACTGACAGGATTTTTGATGTGCATCTGATGATAGAAGAGCCTGACAGATATATGGATGATTATAAGGCGTGCGGAGCCGATATTGTAACCGTACATGCAGAGAGCTGTAAGCATTTGCACAGAACCGTAATGAGAATAAAGGAGCTGGGTATGAAGGCAGGTGTTGCACTGAATCCGTCTACGCCATTATCGGTACTGGATTATATTTTGCCTGAGCTGGACATGGTGCTCATTATGAGTGTGAATCCGGGCTTTTCGGGACAGTCGTTTATTCCATCCTCTATCCAAAAGATACGGGATATGAGAAGAATTATAAAGGACAGAGGTCTTGATATTGATATTCAGGTTGACGGAGGAATCAATCTGAAAAATGTTTCAGAGGTTATAGAAGCAGGAGCAAATGTAATTGTTGCCGGTTCTGCCGTATTTAGCGGAGAGCCTGCTTCCAATGTGAAAGCATTTCTCGATGTGTTCAGGAAATATCAGAGTTAGATGGAGAAACAACAGATTGATATAATGTTTATGTATTAGTGTTTGATTGAAAATAAGCGATATTGAAGGAGGAGCGACAAAGTGACGTATTTGATTATATCCGGCGGTACGGTGGAGCAGCAGGTAATGCAGAATACACTTTCGGCATATTCCTTTGATGATATCATTGCTGTAGATAAGGGCATTGAAGCATGTCATATGCTGGGAATACAACCCAATCTTGTTGTGGGGGATTTCGATTCGGCGGATGGCAGGATTGTAAGGCTGTATCAAACGTGCTGTGACTTCATTACGCTAAATCCTCATAAGGATGATACGGATACAGAATATGCAATCACATATGCCATAGCGCATAATGCATCCCTTATCGTTGTGCTTGGTGCTACCGGTACAAGATATGACCATGCCATTGCCAATATAGGTCTTTTGAAAAAATGTGTGGATAAGGGTGTAGAGGCATATATAATAGATGCCCATAACCGAATTTCCATGATAAAAAAAAGTACACGGTTGTATAAAAACTCGTATCCATATATCTCTCTGCTGCCATATGACGGAGCTGTTTGTCATGTCGCCCTTAAAGGCTTTGAATATGACGGAGAGGATATTTGTTTTGAAGCCGGAACAAGTCTTGGTGTAAGCAATTCGATATTATCTGATTATGCTGATATAATCATGAACGATGGTTATTTGATATTATTTGAAACAAAAGATTAGGAGATGCCACAATTCTACATTGATTTTACTGTCTTTCTTTAGCAATTTTCCTCTTGATTTGTAGTCCCCGATATGCTAGCTTATAACTCGTAAGCAGAAATTTCATATATTCATACAGTCTTAATTCATTTGCGCTCAGACTGCAGTCTATATATCATGGAAGTCCTGCTTAACGATCAATGATAATTATTAAGCAGGAGAAATATGGCAAAAGAGAAGGACATAATTATGAAAAAATTTATGGGCAATGATGATGTGTTTTCAGATGCGGTAAATTATTGTATTTTCGGCGGAAGGCAGGAGGTAATGCCCGAGAATTTGAAAGAGCTTAACACAGAGGAATCACTTTTGGTAACAGATGCGATTTTATATAATAAAGTATCAGGTGTACAGAAAAACATTATGCAATGCCTGTAAGGAATATGATTTGTGATGCGCTAAATTATGGTAATCAGGTTAAGGCGTATGAAAAGCGTCATAGGCTTAACGGGGATCAGAGAAACGATGGCGAATTCCTGTCAGGCATTAGTAAGACTGATAAGCTTATACCTGTTATAACTCTTACGGTATGCTTTAATCCGAAGAAATGGGATGACAATAGCTGATATTTCAAAATATACAGATATGGCAGTAGGGGTAATTATGGAAATGATAGGTGAGACAGTATAATAGCAATACTGCAAAATTAATGGTTGACGAGAGTAAGACGAAAATTACTGATAAAGAAAAGAAAGGAAACAACTGCCTGAGTATTGGCTGTTGTTTCCTTTCTCTACTATTTTTTCTTTGTATTCTTCTTTGATTTTTCCTTATCCTTGGTTTTATCCTTCACTTTTTCTTTTTCATGTTCCTTTACGTGTTCTTTAATTTTATCTGTTTTAGATTTATTTCCGTCTGCAGGGCTCTTCGTATTCGATTTATGTTTATCTGGTGCAGACTTATCAGGCTTGCTTTTTTCTTCATTTGCACTTGTTTCTTGTACCTTGTCAGTAATTTTTGTTTCAATTTCATGAATTTTATTTCCGTATGCCTCTGTAATAGGAGTAGAATAGAGCGAAACATAATAGCAGTAAAGTGCTTTATATTCCTCTGAAGTTTTATATCCGTTTGTATATATATGTCCATGCATTTCATCAATATGCTCCGTACTCAGCTTCTTTGCTATATGCAGCGCAATATTGGAACAATGACTGCCGATTCGTTCAAGGCTTGTAAGGATATCCACAAGTGCAAAACCGCCGGCTATACCACATTCACCTGTCTGCAGCCTGATGACATGATGGTCTTTTATGATTTCCTTAACCTCATCAATCGTCTGTGCAAGGGGTTCTATTCTGGATACTGCCTGTAAATCATCATTTTTAAATGCGGTAAATGTAGTATCAATAATATTTGCAGTTGCACTGAGAGCAATATGAATTTCTTTACTTCCCTGTTCAGAGAAAGTAATCTTTTCATCATCAATACTACGCGCCGTATTAAGAAGCGTCTCACAGTGGTCACCGATACGCTCCAAATCACTGATACTGTTCAGCAGCTCTGATGCCAGTCGTCGGTCAGGCTTTGTCAGTGCCTTTGAGGTTATCTTGAGCAGATATGAATTCAGTGCACTTTCACATTTGTCTATAAATTCTTCGTTTTCAAGAAGAACAGCGGCATCCGTTTCATTATATTCAGTAAGCAGTCTGCAGCCTATATCAAAGTTTTCCTTGATGGCATCTGTCATGGAATACATAACCTTTCGACACTGGGTAATAGCGATATTAGGTGTATCAAGAAGTCTGGCATCCAGTGTAGCAAGCTCTTTGTCAATTTTGGACTCTTCGTCATCCTTAAATAGTTTACCTGTAATATTTGCCATAAAGCTTGAAAATGGCAGAAGTATGATGCCTGTTATAAGGTTAAACAATAAATGTAAATTAGCAATACCGCCACGGTTTATGACCTTTTCCATAAAAGGGAAAGTAATAAACATCTGAAGAGCATATATTATTACGATAAAGAAAACTGCTCCAAATATATTAAATAACAGATAGGACATGGAAACACGCTTTGCTTTCTTGTTTGCACCGATGCTTCCCAGAAGGATGGTCATGCATTTTCCGATATTCTGACCGATAATAATCGGTATGGCGGTTCCGTATGTTACAACTCCTGTGGAAGAAATAGCCTGTAATATACCGACAGACGCGGACGAACTCTGTATGACGGCAGTAAGAGCAAGTCCTATAAATATACCCAGTAATGGATTGTTAAAGGATGTAAATAACTCTTGGAACTTGGTTGATTCCTTGAGAGGAGCAAAAACACTTTCCATAGTAGTCATACCAAAGAATAAGATGCCAAGACCAACAAGAATTCCGGCAATATCCCTGTTTTTCTTTTTCTTTGTAAACAGAACTATAAATGCACCGATACATATGAGAATAGGGGCAAATGATGACGGCTTTAACAATTTAATAAAAATGCTGTTTTCGCCTAAATCGCCAAGTCTCAATATCTGTGCTGTGGCGGTACTGCCTAAATTGGCACCGAATACGACAGGAATAGCCTGACTAAGCTTCATGATACCGGCATTGACAAATCCGATAAGCATAATGGTAGTGGCAGCTGAACTTTGAATAATTGCTGTTACACCTGTTCCCAATGAATATCCCTTAATGGCTCCCGTGGCTTTGCTTTTGCCGGTGGTAAGCTTTTCAAGAATCTTCTCAAGACTTCCGCCTGCCAGATTTTTTAAAGATGCACCCATCAGGTTCATGCCGTAAAGGAATAAACCTACGCCACCGAGTAATGTGAGAATTGAAAATAAGTCCAAAGTTAAATCCTCCTGAATAAAAAGTAAAACTAGCGTAAAATTGATGTAAAATAATGCCGTTAGCAAGAATTATAGCATATTAATATAATTTGTTCTATCAAATTTGACATTATATCTAAAAAAAATATATTTATTATCGTGTAGTTAGTGTATAATTTTAATTGGCAAAAAAAAGGGAAGAAGTAAAATACCTCTT